>JBARRC010000796.1:0-5808 GCA_049644045.1 Phycisphaerae bacterium | reverse complement strand
CCAATGACTTATCCGCCCCTGATGGCACATCCCTGAAAGTCAGGAGCAACAGGAAATTACAACATGTATATTGAGAACATCTGGCCTTATTGGTTTCGGGGCGGCAAGTTCTGCTTGCGGCACTGCTTGCCCGGAGCCCTCCTATTTATCGCCGGCTTGGGCATCCTCATATTCCTGCCGTTTGAGAACCTGGGGTGGCAGCAGCGGATCCTTGGCATTGTTCTGTTGTTTGTGGGTCTGATCTTTGTGGTGTGGCTTCGGGATGGTGAATTCGTGTGGCAGCTCCGATTGCCCATCTGGCTGCTCATCATGTCGTGCTTCTGGTTGATGATGTATCAGCTCTGGGACCTGCACCCGAACTTCATCGAGGACTGGATCGACAGCTCGATGGTCGCGGCCCACGTCCCGTTCGAGGCATGGAAGGAATACGGCGACCGCGGCATCATTCGTGTGCCTCAGCAGATTCTACTCAACCTCAATGCCGGCCTGATTATCCTGCTCATCCTGCCGATCTCGTGGCTCGTGCGGACAATGCGCACGCTCAGTTCCATGCTTATTGGCATGAGCGTGGCGACGGGTGGTGTTCTTGTAGCCGGCCTGACGGGCAACGGGTGGATTCTGCTGCTCGGTATCGTGTTCTTCTCGTTGGGGGAGATGCTGACCGGCCCGAAGAAGAATGAATACCTCGGCTTGATCGCGCCCAAGGGGAAGAAGGGGCTCTATCTCGGGTACGTGAATATTCCAATCGGCGTGGGCGTCGGCATTGGTTCATGGATCGCGGGACACGTGTATGATAACTACGGGGAAAAGGCGTCACTGGCGCTCAAGCATCTCGGCACCAACACACAGCTTGTAGCCCGCGCGGCCCAATCCGCGGATTGGAGCGATTCGCTCGGGCTGATTCCCGGTCTTCTGGAAATCGACCGCAGTCGGGCGTTTGACCTCGCGTGCGAAGAGCTTGGACAGGATCGTGACAGCGCGGCTGCAACCCTTCGCAATGACTTCCGATACGACCAGGGGCAGATAACCAATCTTGGCCTGGTGTACCTCTCGTTGCATCCTGAGTTCAAGGAAAAAGCAACGGCTGGTTTGGCCAAGATGCTGGCTAACCGTAAGGACGACGGGCAGGCTCAGGAGTTGGGTCGAAAGCTATCGAATGGCGAATTAACGATCGATCAGATCGGCGTCGCGCGCCACGTCGATCTGCTTCCGAATGCGCTGGGCATCAGGCGGCTACAGGTGTTTGAGATCCTTCGTGACCGGATCAACCGCGAGCTCCCTCCCGACCAGGCGAAGGAAGATGCAGCCATCATTGACATGCTTTGGGATCGCCTCGGCGACGATCGCAAAACACTCAACAACCTGGCCCTGGAGTACCTCGCGCAGGGCACGCCGCGTATGCGCGAGGCCGTCGCGCCGATGACGTTTGAAGACCCCGTCAACGATATTGAGGAGCGCCTTGGGATTGGTCGAACGAAGTCATTCGCAGCACTCAGTGCCGCCATGGGTGCCGCTGATGAGGCTGTGGACAGAGCACTGGCACAGCTTGGAAGCGAGATCACGAGCAAGAACCTCGACGACCGGCAGTTCGTGTATCTTGTGCAGCGGCCGCATCGCCGCTTCATGGCTGTGGGGCAACGAGACTGGACGAAGGACATCACGCTGCTGCGAGAGATGGTTGAGTCCGATCAGGCGGCAAGATCAATTATTGTGAAGGAACTTGGCATGCAGTCCGCACAGTCCGCCCGCGACGGCATCGACTACCGGAAACTGGCCGGTAAACAAGGTCTCATCCAAAAGGCGCTCAGTGCCAAGGACTGGACTCGTACTCCCGAGCACGCAGTGCGTGTGCTCGGTTTGAATCCATTCGAGGCCCGGGCACTGGTAGCCACCGAGATCAATCGGTCACCGGTAACCGCGACGCGCCTTCTGTGGGACACCTATCATCCACAGTATAGGGTATGGATCCCCTTCGCGGCCATCGGCGTCCTTGCGGCGATAGCTCTGGGCATCTTCGGGCAGATGGCCAAGCGCTGGGCCGATATGAATGCGTAGTACCACGATTATGGTGGGGTGTGCCACTGCTCTTGGTTACCTGTTTGTGCTATCGCCGGCTGCCGCTGCTCTCGCGTGATCGTGTTGGGCGGTGGGTGGTCGGCTGGGCTGGGTGGCATGTCCGGGCGAAGTGCGGACATGCTCGCCTGCGCCGAGCATGCCACCCGCCGTTTGCGCCATCACCGTGGATCGGAGGGTCATGCGAATCCGCACATACGGAACTTTGGGGCCTACGGTGGTCGTCCTGCACGGCGGCCCGGGTGCCACTGGGTACATGGCACCCGTGGCGCGCGGACTCGCTGATTCGTTTCGGGTCCTCGAGCCCTGGCAACGCAGCAGCGGCGGCGAGCCGCTCACCGTCGCCCGCCACGTTACAGACCTCCGCGAGCTTGTGGAATCGCGCTGCGGCGGCGCGCGGCCGGCTCTCGTGGGCTCGTCCTGGGGCGCGATGCTCGCACTCGCCTACGCGGCGGCGCACCCTGGCTGCGCGGGACCGCTCGTCCTCATTGGCTGTGGCACCTTCAATCGGGCGGCGCGAGAGCGCATGCAGGCGATCCTCGAAGAACGCATGGACGATCAGTTGCGGCGACGCCTGAAGCGTCTGCCGGAGGAGTTTCCCGATCCCGACGAGCGGCTCAGGGCGATGGGCAACCTGATCCTGCCGCTGTACTCGTACGAGCTCGCGACGACCGAACAGGAGTTGGAGGCGTGTGACGCGCGAGCGCACCACGAGACCTGGGAGGACATGGTGCGGCTGCAGGAGGAAGGCGTGTACCCCGCGGCATTCGCGGCGATTGATGCCCCCGTCCTCATGTTGCACGGTGCTGCCGATCCTCATCCGGGGCGGATGATCCGCGCGAGCCTGGAACCGCATCTGTCGCAGCTGGAGTATCGTGAATGGGAGCGGTGTGGCCACTACCCGTGGCTCGAAAAGGCCGTTCGTGACGAGTTCTTCGCCGTCCTGCGCGGATGGCTGGCCGGGCAGTTCGCTGAAGGCCACCCGTCATCCGAAGAACGATTGGATTGAGGACCATGCACCGCTTCGCGGCGGTGACCAGCCAAAATGTAACGCCACGCCTTGTGCGTGGCGCCAATTGGTGCAATCATCTTCCCCGGGTAATGCGCCGCTCACAAGGGGCGGCGCTACAACGATGACGGCGTGCGGTGTCCTATGAAGCAGATGGATTCCTGGTACCGACGTGTGTTGATCCTTCTCGTCACCGTGTGCTGGTGTGGCGGCTGCGTTTGGCTGAGCGAAGACAGGCAGAAGCTGGACTTGGGCGTGGATCCCAGCTTCGGGGTGCTCGCCGACTCCGCCGCCTTTCGTGACACGATCGGGGCATACACGTACTACGAAGGCCTGGGCCCGATGCGGGTACATGGCTATGGCCTGGTGGTCGGGCTCGGCAATAACGGCTCACGGAAGTGCCCGCGGCGCGTGTACGACCGCCTGGTCCAGAGCTTGTACAAGCAGCATCGCTTTTCAAGCAAGGTGGTGGGTGTCAGAGGCATTACACCAGAGCAGTTGATTGATGATATCGACACGGCTGTGGTAATCGTTCGCGGCGAGATTCCACCGGCCGGGGCGAAAGGCACACGTTTCGATGTCGCGGTCACGGCACTGCCCGAGACGGAGACCAAATCGTTGCGCGGCGGTCGTCTCTACACCGCCGAGCTACAGGTCTATCGCCCGGTTTCGCAGGGGGCTTCAATCACCGGGCAAGTCCTGGCCCGCGCGTCCGGTCCCGTTTTTCTGAATCCCTTTTCGGAGGGGGGGTCGGCGACCCGGTCGAACCCGCTCGAAGGCATTATCATCGGCGCTGGTGAAGTCGTAAAAGATCGCCGCATCCGGCTCGTTCTCAGTCAAGCCTCCTACCAGCGTGCCCAACAAATCCACGAACGGGTCAACATTCACTTCCCCGGGCCAGTCAAAGTGGCCGATGCCGTCTCACCGTCCTTTATACGCCTTCAGGTCCCACCGGAATACCACGATGATACGGCTCATTTTCTCGCTCTGGTTCGCGCCCTGTACTTGTCTCGTGATCCTCAAATCGAGGCGACTCGGGCACGAAAGTTGGCCGAGGAGATCACGCACCCCACGGCGCCGCATGCCCAGATCGCCCTTGCTTTCGAAGGGCTGGGCCGTGCCGCCTTGCCGGTGCTCGACGATTTATATGTCCACCCCACGGAATACGTCAGCTTCCACGCCGCCGCCGCGGGTCTGCGGCTGAGAGATCATATTGCGTGCGATGCGATGGTCGTGCATGCCGAGAATGCGACCGGTGAGTACCGTTTCCAGGCGATCCGGGCCCTCGGTCGGGCGGAGGGTATGGCCAGCGCGGCCATCGCCCTTCGCAGGCTCATCGAGGATGAAGACCCGCGCGTTCAGATTGCGGCCTATGAGGCACTGGTCCAACGCGGCGATCCGACCATCCGATCGACACCTATTGCGGGCGACAACTTCATTCTCGACCTGGTCCCCTCGCAGAGGCCCAATCTGATCTATGTGAAGCGGTCGGGATCGCGCCGCATCGCGTTGTTCGGCGGCAATCTCGAATGTACGCCGCCAGTGCTCTACCGCGCGCCGGACGGCAGCCTTACGATCAATGCAAATCCTGGTGACGAGGCCATGACAGTCCTGCGTGTAGTCCCCGCCAGTGGCTCGATGTCTCCGATGCTTTCAGCCCCGTTCGAGCTGCCCGCGCTGATCCGGTTGATGGGTAGTGAGGCGGCCGTCGAGTTTGACGGCGAAGTTGTGGGGCTGGGGTTGAATTACGACGCGGTAGTCCGCACCCTTTACCACCTGTGCCGCGATCAGTCCGTCAACGCGAGTTTCATCCTCGAGCAGCCCAACGTCGCAGAGCTGTTCGGCCCGCCCCGCCCCGCGGGACGCCCCGAATCGGAACTGTAGGAAAAAAAGGTGTCAGGATGATTTATTGAGGCCAATAAATCATCCTGACACTTTTTCCCTTTCGACACCTTTTCTTTTTCTTGCAGCGGAGATACTCAATCCGGTACACTAGTGGGAGGGGTTGTTCAACACGCCTCTGAACGGGGACACTCTAGGACGACGGGAGGAAGACATGTACTCAACGCAGATTCGGGCAATGATTTTAATGACGGGTTTTTTGTGGCTGCTGGTTGATGCGCCCTTTGCTCCGGCACAGTGCGAAGTCGCCTTGCTGCCTGATGACTGCAACGGCAATGGCATCTCCGATGAAGACGAGCCGGGGGACATCAACGGGGACGGCGCGGTCGACCTTGCCGACCATGCCAGCCTCAGCGATTGCTTTACCGGTCCGTGTGGTGATGGGCCTTGCGATCCGCCGCTTGACACCGACTCATGCTGTCAGATCGTGGATTTCGACGGGGATTGGGATGTGGACCTGAACGATGTCGCCGCGTTTCAGCGAGCTTTCACCGGCATTGGCGACAACGACAGTTGCACGACCCCGACCCCGGTCACCGGCGGCACCATTGAGTTCAGCAACGAGGGCGCGACGACCGACGGGCCCCCCGAGCCCACCTGCGGTTTCTTGTACGGCGATGCGCAGATCGGATCGGACGTCTGGTTCTGCTATGAGGCGACGTGCAGCGACGAGCTTGTCGTCAGCCTGTGCGGCAGCCGTTACGACACCAAGATGGCTGTCTATGCCGGGTGTGAATGCCCGACGGAGGTGCCCATCGTGTGCGGCGACGACGACTGCGCCGTCGGCACTCTTTACTCGCTGGTCGTATTCCAGGCGGTAGCCG
>JBARRC010000795.1:0-8525 GCA_049644045.1 Phycisphaerae bacterium | reverse complement strand
GTATAGTTGTGGATTGCTCTCCGGCTCGGATCGGTTACACTCCGGTGGTCGGTTATGACACTTGCCGCTAAGTTGTGGATTGCTCTCCGGCTCGGATCGGTTACACTCGAGGCGGGCGATGCTGGTGCAATCCGGGTGTTGTGGATTGCTCTCCGGCTCGGATCGGTTACACTCCCTGTTGTAAACTCGCCAAGATATCACAGGTTGTGGATTGCTCTCCGGCTCGGATCGGTTACACTCCGTTGTCGGAAAGCGTCAGGGGCCGGACGGTTGTGGATTGCTCTCCGGCTCGGATCGGTTACACTTGATAGTGACAGAGAGGTTGCACTATTATAGTTGTGGATTGCTCTCCGGCTCGGATCGGTTACACTCCGCAGACACGAATAAACCATGCGAATTATGTTGTGGATTGCTCTCCGGCTCGGATCGGTTACACTTTTCGTCATCTACGACCCGTGGCATGATGAGTTGTGGATTGCTCTCCGGCTCGGATCGGTTACACTACGCCGACTGCGTCACCACGTGAATCCCAAGTTGTGGATTGCTCTCCGGCTCGGATCGGTTACACTATGCTGGATGCAACCCACGCTCTGACAAGGGCTTAGGGGCAAAAAGGTCTAAAAAAGCTCGAGCTGGCGTGGCGGCGGCTCGGGTGGCTTTCGTATTTTTCCCCAGTAGACCTGCATCCTGGCGAACTGCTTGTCGGTGATGGTCAGGAGGCGGACCTCGCCGTCGTCGGGCAGGAACCGCTTCGTGCGTTCGGCGTGGACGAGGGCGTTTTCCTCGCTGGCGCAGTGGCGGGTGTAGACCGAATATTGCATCATGGTGAACCCGTCCTTAAGCAGGGACTTGCGGAATACCGTGTAGGCCTTGCGCGCCTTTTTCGTGTCCGTCGGCAGGTCGAACATGGCGATCAGCCACACGTTTCGGTACCCGGATACGAGCATTGTCAGGGCAGCGCAAGTCTTTCCTCCTCCCCGGACAGGCATTTGACAACCGAGGCGGCTGTCTTGTGCAGGGCGACCATCAAGGGGCCGGTGCTCTCCCCGACCGTGACCGGGTCTGTCAGGATTTCAAGCAGATCGCGTTTGGTATCCCGGTCGATGGCTTTTTGCCCCTCTCTCCAGAGCCGCACAACGCGGGCGTCGACAAAGGGGCGATACGGTTCCATAAGGTCATCGGCGAGGCAGAAGGGGTTGTATTTGTTGTGGTGGGAAATACCGAGGGAGGGGTGGAGTCCTGCGCCACAGACGGCCCGGGCGACGGCGGCCCGAAGGGCCATATAACCGTAGTTGAGCAGGTTGTTGGGCGGCGGGCCTTTACGCTTGCGGCGAAAGTTCGGATCGCCGAAAAGAGCGGGCCAATACTTCCGCGAGGCGCGAGCCTCGACGTTCTCGGGATCGCCGGAGCGAACCTTCGATACAAGCGCTTCCAGCGCGGTTCGGGCGGGGTCCTTATCGGAAAGGACGGCGGCCTGGCGTCGAATCTTGGCCCGGACGATCTGCTGCCACATACGCTTAAGACGTGGTAGTTTAGCCGTCGCTTGCAGACGCAGTCGCTGGGTCTGCACGGTGTTGGCGGCCGTGGGGAGCACCATGGCCGCGGGATGATGGTCCTCACCGCAGAGCACGACGATGGCGCCGTATTGAGCTGCTCGCACCAGGGCGTCGTGTGTGTAGACGGTGGCCTTGGAATCAATGATCAAAAGCCCGATGTCCTCGCAGGGCACAGTGCCGACGACCTCGCGTTCGCGTTTGATGACGAGCTGATCGTTGCGCACGGCCAGATAGCTGCCGTCGGTCGAGATTTCAACGGTTCGCTTAATCATTGTGTAGCGTAGTTACCTCACCGAGTGGGCTGACGCGAACCTTGTAGGGAGGTTGATCGAGCGAAAGACCGAGTGCCTTCAGTTTGCCCACGACGACCGAGATTTCGTCGCGTTCGGAGCCGGGAATCTGGCGACCGTCCGGATCCTTCCGGGGTTGCGAGGGGCGGGCATCCCAGTGATGCGTGAAGCAGACCATTCGTTTCCCCTTGTTCAGCTTGAAGACGACGAAGTAGCCGGGCTCGTTCGTATCAGGGTGTCGCATGTGGATCGTCTCACCTTCGGCTAGGGACATGATGAAACGGTGGCCGTCGTGGTCGCAGCGGTCGACGGCATCGCGTTTTTCGATGCGCACGCGTCTTGCGGCGGTGAACATGTCGATGACCTCTCCGGACCACCAGGCGGTTTTAGGGTTCTCGCGGATTTCGATGTGGTGGTTGTTGCCGCCGATGTAGACGCGTCGAGTTCGGGGGTCGTCGTCGTAGACGAACCGGTTTGTCCCCGGATCCCATCGCTTTCGCGAGATGACGACCGGATCGTTGATAGTCCGAAGGAGGACCACGCGCTTAATGGGCACGCCGCTTCGCATTTGCAGTCTGCCTTCTTGGACGAGCTGCTTGATGTCCGCTTCGGTGAACTTGTCGGGGTTCAGGACGTATTTCCTCAGACACTTGCGGATTTGATCGCGCAGCTCGCGATCGCGGACGATGCCGCTTTTTGCGGGCGGCGGGTCGGGCAGAGCGGCCAGCTCCCGGCGAACGGTTCGCCTCGTTGAGTCGGGGAGCGTCGGGTCGTCGAGTTTGGCGCTCAAATCGTCCCAGCCGGCGGGCACGCGGAGATGATTGGACGTGAGGGCATCGGCTCGAATGCGATTGGTGAACAGCGTGTCGCTGCCGACGACCGACCCGTAGGCGGTCTCCTCGTGAAAGGCGCCAACGAGTTTCCGTTTAACGGGGCGGTGAGAGACGACGAGGTGCTGTACGGTGTCGAGGACTTGTCTGCGGAACTCCTCCGCAGTACCCCACGGTAACTTGAGCGCCGGTCGTCTTGGCCAAGACCCGGTTCGTTCTTTGTGCTCCGCCTGCCAAGCGGCGTCGCGGGCGGCTTGTTCTACGATCTTCGGTTCCGTGAGGGCGATTACAACCGCGTCGATGGCGTGGTGGTGGTGGTCGCTGCGATCCTTTTTGCCTTTGCGGGTAACGCCGTGCTCACGGGTGGCGTTGTCGCTGGGTGTTTGGGAGCCGTGCCGTTGTCGATCGATGTTGCTTTCGCCCAGTTCCCAATCGCCGCGCAGCATAGCGGTGTATAGCCCTTTGGTAAAGAAGACGCGCCTTTTGCCCTCGATCTCGCCGCCGTAGAGCGCGTTTCGCAGGTACTTGCCCACCTGCCTGGCCGCGTAGGCAGTGTCGGTGAGCTGGGACGCGGTGAACTCCTCCATTGAAGGCGCGTCGCAGTTGAGGTTTTCCCATTTGCGTTTCAGGGGCTTGTCCTTGGCCTTCTCCCAGTGGGCGAAGCGGCGCTGCAAGCGCTCGAAGCGCTCCGGGGCGAGCCATTCCTTGGGCGTCTGGTTGCCCTTCCCACGGTTGGTCTCGCGGAAGCATAGAACTTTGTTGCCCAGACCGCTCTCGTCAGTCCGGCTCCGCGGGACGACGTGGTCGACTTCCAGGCCGTCGCCGCGAGCGGCCATTTCATCGGTGATCGGCCGTCCCTCGTCCCGGTCAAGCCAGGAGTACGCGCATACGTTTCGTTGTTGGCGGCAAAGGGTAACGCGCTCAACGGCCGCGCGCTGCTGGTTGAAAGAGAGGGTCCCGAGTTCGAACTGTTCGATAATCGCCCTCCGCTCTTTTTCACGCGCACGGTTGCCTTTAAGGATTGCGTTGCGCGTCTTGGTCGTTTGCTTTGCCTCGCGGGCCAGCTCGATGACGACGCGGTCGGGTTTGCGCTCGAACCTCCGCAGATAGGCGATGACGTGCCTGCGGACCTCGTAGATGGCCTTGCGGACGACGGGGTTGGCCAACATGGGCGCGGGTGGCAGCAAATCGGGGTGCTTGCTGAGGTAGTGCCGGTCGGCCTTGGTCAGACCGCGCCGCCTCAAGAGTTTTTCCGCTTCCTCGTCGCCGACAAGGGTTCGTAATAACTCCTCGAACTGCTCGGTGATGGTAAAGGCATAACGGGCGCGCTGTTCGGGTGTCGCACCACTGTCCTGATCCTCGGCGAAGCGCTGGCGGGCCTCGGTGACGGTCAGCCCTTGGCGCAGGTAGGGCAACAGGTTTTTGATCGCGCGGCGGGAAAGGTTGACGCGTTTTTCGAGCTTCGGACGCGTTTTCCACGCGGTGACGAGTTGTTCGGCGGCTTCGTCGGAAAGCTCCCACCACGCCTTGGCGCCGGCTTGAAGCCGTTTCTTGTGATCGTCGTTGTCGGGATCGAGCTTGAGCAGGGCGCGGTTGACGGAGTCGCGCTGCTGGTCGGACATTGCCTGCCAGCGCTCCTCGGTGAAAACGCCGTGGACAACCTCACGGTAGAACCAGTCGGTGTTGATTTCCCTGTCCGGGTCGCGCTCGATGTTGAGTGAGAAGAACGCTTTGACGGCCTTCTTATGGAGGCCCAGAGCTTTGCGTACGGTCGCCACAGACCCCGTTTTCTGCGACCGGAGTGCGTGGATGATTTTCTCCCGTTCTCCTTTACCGATGGCGCGCGATCTCTTGGTGCGTTCTTCGATCCGAATGTTGTTGACGGTCTCGAGGACGCGGAACTCCTGGACGTACATGTCAGCCAATGAACAGCGGTGGTCCGTCGGTTCGAGATCGCACCGTCCCAGGGTTCCCGTGTCCCAGTAGGTCCGGCGCTGACCGAAGATCATTCCTCTGTGACGCCAAGTCGTGTCTTCGGTAGGATCGTCAAGTTGACGCTTGAGATCATCGGTGAGCATCAAAGCCAGCTCGCCCCCGAACGATTTCTGTACCTTCCAGAGTTCGTCGAACTCCATTCGGATGAGAGCGCGCTCTGCGTAAAACGCGTCCTCAGAATGTTTAACCAGAAGGTCGTGGCGGTTGCGGATCGGGTCACGATAGTGTTTGTTGTTCTTGTGAAGGACAGCGTGCTTGCGTTCGTCGTAGAGATCGGCCATGAATTGGCCGAAGGGAACGACTTTTCCGTAGCGGTTCTTCATCTCAGCTTCAAGGTGCGTGATGGCGGCCTTGACATTCTTTCCCTCCGTATCTTCTTCGCTCTTTTCCTTGCGTTGCTCATCCTCAGATTTCACACGGATGCCCAAGGCACCGCGGCGCTGATTGAGGTGGACCAGCGCCCGTCCGAACTCATAGGGGGTGAGGGCACGCGTTAAAGCGTCGCGTCGCAGGTGCCACGGATTAGGATTGCAGGTCATTAGCCTCTCGAATTCGGCAGGATCAGCCGGGAGTAGCCCTGCCCCGGTCAGCAAGTGGCGAAGGGCGTGTTTTCGTTCGGCCCGGCGCTCGATGCTGTGGCGCTGGGACCGTTTCTCCCGGCGGGTCTTGCCCTTGGGCGATCCCCGTTTGGTTTCTCTTTCCTCCACGCCGGCGGGGAAGACGCTGACGCCCATCGCAATCGTTCGCGCGTTGGTGTTCACCCAGGTACTGCCGACTGAATTACTGCCAATGTCCAGACCGAGAGATGTGGTCATTTTTTTCTCCTAATCAGGGAGACAAAAGGCTTGCCATGGTATCGTGATTTGTTAGGATGAAGCAAGTGTAACTGATCCGCGCCGGCGTTTTTCACAACAAGATGAGCACAAGCTCGGTTGTGTAGATTCGTAGGCACGAGTGCCCCGCCTATGTGGGGTACGGGCGTCTCCCTTTCGGAGCGCAACTTGCCGCAGCTCGCGCAAACGACCTGCGGCCTTTTTACGTTTTCAACCCAGCGCGCACGTCCGCGCGGGTGAGGGGTGATGTCCAGCCGCAGGCGAGTGTCAAGAAAATCATCCTGACACCTTTTCCACCCGCGTAGTAGCGCACGGGAGTGGATGGGAATCGAACCCACCAGGCGCCGCGCCAGCGACGCCTCAACGGCTTTGAAGGCCGCGGGACCCACCAGGCGTCCGGACACTCCCGGAACAAGCACGCTGACTCTATCACGCTCGGCCTGAGGATCAACTCTTACCGGGGCGGGAATCGATCAAAAGCGAACAACGCCCGGAAGTGCGTGCCGATTCCACGTCGCGCCCGCACGCCAATGTGACGGATTAAGCGAGCAAGCACGCTGACTGCCGAAGTGTTGGACCCCCTCAAGGAAGGCGGCTGACGGCGATGACCTTGACCGGCAAGATGCTATAATAGGGCATCGACCGGTGGTGCGCTTGCGGGGCCGATAACCATGTCGGGCGGATCCGCAAGGGCGTCGTTTCGGGCGAGGAACGTCTGGGCAGGCTGGATGTCACAGTTTCTTTCACAAACCCTTGGCCAGCAGATGCGGTTGGAGCAGAGGCTCACGCCACAGCTCATCCAGTCCATGGCCATCCTGCAGAAATCGGTCGCGGACCTCGAGGCCTATATTGAAAGCGCGCTGGAAGGTAATGCCGCGCTGGAGTTGGCCGAGCCGGAGCAGCCCGACGCTGAACCGGGTAAACGCGACGAACGCAGCGGGCAGGGCGAACGGGGTGATCGCGACGATGGGAGCTTTGCCAGACTCGAGCGTTTTGCAAGAGACCACGATTTGGATTCCATTGATCGTCCACCTTCCCGGGCACGGCGCTCGGTGTTGAGCGATGAGCGCGATGCGAAGATGGGCGCGATGGCGAATACCGCCGGTCGTGAGATCAGCTTGCACGAGCACCTGCTCAACGAATGGGCTCTGACCGAGCTTGACGATGAGCTGCGCCGAGCAGGCGAAGCGATCATCCATCACCTCGATCCGGACGGCTATCTTCGCGTGCGGCTGGAGGAGATCGGCGAGAGCGTGCGTCCGCCAATTGCGCATGGCGCGCTGAATCAGGCCCTTCCGGAGGTTCAGAAGCTCGAGCCCGCGGGCGTCGGGGCGCGGGATGTAGTGGAATGCCTGCTGTTACAGCTCGACGCGCAGCCTGGTGACAACGGGATGGAGCGTACGCTGATCGAGCATCACTTGGAGGACATCACGCATAACCGACTGCCGGCCGTGGCCAAGATGACCGGTTACTCCATCGGTGAAATCAATGAAGCGATCAAGGCGATGCACTCCATGCTATGCCTCCACCCGGGTCACCTCGTGGGTGACCGATCGGTCCCCGCGATCCGGCCTGATGTGATCGTGGATTATGCCGAGACGGGCGGCGGGCTCACCGTGCGGCTGGCTCGTGGGAACATGCCCGCGCTCCACATTCGTGACGATGTCGCGGCGTTGGCCAGGTCCAGGAAAAACGGCAAAGAGATACGGGAGTTCGCCCGGAAGCACGTCGAGGAGGCTTCTGCACTCATTGACGCGGTCAGCTTCCGAAGGAGCCGACTGCTTGACGTGGCCAATGCTATTGTCGTGAAGCAGCGCGACTTCTTCGACGTGGGGCCGGAGGGGCTGAAGGTCTGCCGGATGAGCGATCTCGCGGTGGAACTCGGGTGCGATCCGTCCACGATCAGCCGGACCGTCGCGGACAAGTACATGCAGACGCCGCGGGGGATCTATCCTCTCCGCTATTTCTTCACGGGCGGCACGGAGACCCAAGACGGTGAGAGCATGGGGTGGGATCGGGTGAAAACCCGGGTGCGCGAGATGATCGAGGCTGAGAACAAGAAGACGCCGCTCAACGACGACCAGATCGCCGCCCTTCTAAAAGAAGAGGGGATCGAGATTTCCCGCCGGACCGTCGCCAAATACCGTCAACAGCTTGACATCCCGGCCGCTCGGCAACGGCGACAATATTGATTGAATGCCACGGATGATCTCGAAGCTGCTTTTTGAAAGTCCGTGGTTGCTTCTGGCGCTGCTGGTCCCAATCCAGTTCGGGCTTATCTGTATCTGGTCATGGCGCCGTAGCCTGCTTTGGGCTCGATTCGTCTGGATCGGCTTCGCAGCGATCCCGACGTTGCTGCTGCTCTCCGTGGTCGTTGTGACACCGCGCGAGCGAATCATCCGGTTATGCTGTAATCTTGCGGCCGTGGTGGAGGCGGGCGATGTCGCCGCGATCGGCAAACACCTCGCGGATGACTTCGAGGCGGCCGGGTTTGACCGGCCCGAGTTTCTCGACCGTGTTGAGCAGAGTCTGACCCGGTATCGCGTGAACAACGCGAGCTTGCGCGGCTTCGACGTAGCGTTTCCCCGAGAGGGCGAGGGCGTGGCCGTGTTCAACGCCGTGTGTTCGGTTCGTTCAGCCGATGCCTATTTCGATCGGCTGGCCTCGCGTTGGCGGGTGACGTTTCGCGGCCGCAGTCGGTCCTGGCGGGTTATGAAGGTCGAAGCGCTTCCAACACCGCTATCACCGATTCGCGACCTGCGCGACTGGATTCGTTGACTTGGAAACCTACAATAGCATCGGTTGGAAAGCGCAAGTGCCCGGGGTCCAAAGGCAAAGCCCTTCGCGTGACGGGCTGATGCATGGGGCGATGACGCACTCTTGAGACTGGTGATTGCTTTGACACGAACTCGCATGGTCCCTGTTGTCTTGCTCGTGGTCGTGGTGGCTGGTGTGGGGTGGCTTGTTGCGCGCACCATCTTGTCGACGACCGGCATGCCCAACATCGTCCTGATCAGCATC
>JBARRC010000794.1:0-2103 GCA_049644045.1 Phycisphaerae bacterium | reverse complement strand
ATGCAATATACAACGAAAGAACCCGCGTGATTCGCTGGGCCAGGGCCGGAGCACCCTACCCCATTCTGGCTCGCCCGGGTGAGTCGCCGCGACACCTCTTCACCGAGGGGCCCCTCCTCGGCGTCCTCCCCGCTGCGCAGTTTGAGGTTGATGAACTTCAACTGGAGCCCGGCGACACGCTCCTGTTCCACACCGACGGGCTTGACGCGCTTCTACTGAACCGACACCCTGATCTCGGCTGCTGCGATCTCGATCGAACGGAGTGGTTCCAATCACTTGGCCAAGCACCCATCGAGAAGCTCTTCGCCCGGCTCGAAAACGAGCTGGGCGCGGTGGAACAGTCTGAGCGCAGCCGCGACGACATTACCGCCGTCGCCCTGCACGTCCAAGAACAGGCCCCGATCGAACTTTCACGCACCAAGCACGAAGCCGCACCGGTCGCGTTTTGTGCCACGGGTTGACGGCGTCCCCAGAATCAGAGCCCGGAGCGCAAGCGACGGATTGACGTGTGTTACGCACCCTCACGGCGTTCGTTGCAATAACCGCGCGCTTATGTGGCCCGGGTTTTATTGGAGACTCGCACCGGTCATACGTCCTGCCGTTTCACAGTCGCCGCCGACCCCGCGCCGGACGGAACCGACTGCCTAGTGTCTTTGGAGGCAACCTGGCTGGAGCCTCCTCGCCCGAACTGAAGACCGAAGCCCGAAGCCGGGAGAGCGGTGCAGGCTTGGTCGGTTCGGTCGGCTCCAGTTTCAACGGCGTGGGATCAAAGCCCGGCACCGTTCGCTGGGGAATCTCCGTGTTGATCAGCATTTCGACGTTCGTCAGCTCCTTCCCCTCGTCCGGGGTGACGAAGGTGATGGCAACCCCCTTCGCGCCCATGCGCGCGGTGCGCCCGATACGGTGGACGTACACATGCGGGTCGGGCGGGATGTCGTAGTTGATGATGTGGGAGATCGCACTGACGTCGATGCCGCGGGCGGCCAGGTCCGTGGCCACGAGCACCTTGATCTGGTGCTTCCGGAACTGCTCCATGACACGGTCGCGCTTCCGTTGGATCAGGTCACCGTGAATCTCTTTTGCGTTGATGCCACCGGCATAAAGTCTTTTGGCGAGCTTGCGCGTTGATGCCTTCGTGTTGCAGAAGATGATCGTGATCGGCGGGTCCTCCTGGTTCAACAGGCGTCGCAGGAGTTGAAACTTGTGGTGGCTGTCGGCCGTGACATACCAGTGATCCACCTCGTCGACCGTCAGCTTGTCGCGCGACACATCGATCTCGATGGGTTCACTCATGAATTGCCTGGCCAGCCGTTTGATTTCATCATCAATGGTCGCAGAGACGAAGAGCGTCTGATGATCACCGGTAACACGGCTTAGGATGGCCTTGATGTCATCGCGAAAGCCGATGTCGAGCATGCGGTCGACCTCATCGAGGACCACGAAACGCACGCCGTCCATCTTGAGCACACCGCGGCGCATGAAGTCCAGCACCCGCCCGGGCGTGCCCACCACGAAATGCGGTTTGCGGCCGAGTTGGTGGAGTTGGGTGGCTATCTTTTGCCCGCCGTACACCGCCACGATGTGCAGGTTTGCGAACGCCGCCAGACGCTTCGTTTCTCCCGCCACCTGCACGGCAAGCTCTCGGGTCGGCGCCAGGCAGATGGCCTGGAGCCGCCCGGCGGGGTCGAGCCGTTGAAGGATCGGCAGGCTGAACGCCGCCGTCTTACCCGTCCCGGTGCGCGCCTGGCCCAGGAGATCCCGCCCTTCCAGCGCGAGCGGGATCATCTTCTGCTGAATGTCGGTGGGCTGGGTAAACTGCATCTGTCGGAGGGCTTTAAGGAACCGAACTTCAATGCCGAGAGCGGCAAAGGCTTGTGGTAGGTCTGGGTGCTTTTGCATGGGTGTATTTACTATAGCGGTCTTTGCCGAACGTGTAAACAGGGGGGCACGTCGCTGTAACCTGATATTATGCACCCGGATGGTCCAGTTTTCGATAATATCGGGCAGGTACGTCCGCGCGGTAGCCCAACTTCTCGAAGAGCATGCGGGAGGCTGTGCTCTCGGGTTCGATGAGAGCGGCCGCGATTTCGACCCCGTGCGCGC
>JBARRC010000793.1:0-20434 GCA_049644045.1 Phycisphaerae bacterium | reverse complement strand
CATCTGCACGCGGCAGCGGTCGCTTCTGGCGGACGGGCGGTCCGCCTCCTCTGGAAGCTGCTGCTCTGAAAATACGCTGGTGCGAGAGTCCCTTCTCGTACCCCTATCCCACGTCTTGCCGTTCATGGGTCTGGCGTTATCATTGTGTTGCAATCTTTTGGACGGAGGAAACGAGCATGAATGGCATGAATAGAGTAGTCCCATGTTTTGGCACCCTGGCACTGCTGTGTTTGACGGTGACCGCGCTTGGCATCGACGACGACCCTGCCTTAGTGGAGGCCGGCAAGGCCGTTGTGAAGGGCCTCAAACCGTTAGCACCGGGTACGGAAGAAACGTCCTACTTTGAAATCAAGGCCGGACCGGGAGATGCAATCGGTTACGTAATCGCCTCTGTGGAAGCGCTCCGCGGCAAAGGGGAGCCCGTCTACCGGTACGTGGCGGAGACGAGTATTACCTTCCCCAGCAAGGTGCGGGTCCTGGTGCTCGTCAATGCAAAGCTGCGGCCCGACTTTGAGCCGATCGAAATTGAAATGAAACGCACCGTCGTCAATCCGGATGGGAGCGAAAAGGTGGTTGTGCAGCGGGCGGCGAGCGGACCAAAGACCGTCAAGCTGTCCACCGAGGCCGACGGCCAGCAAACCGAGGGCGAAGCACCGCGGCCTGAGCGGCCCTTCATTTACGCAATCGAGACCCTGGTCCAGCGGCTCGACCACAAGAAGCACGACGCTTACATATTGCGGGAATTCGATATCCATACGGGACGCGCGGGAAGTCTCGTCTTCACCGCCAAGACCTGGCGAGACGGAACACCCACGATCATCACCCGCTATGTAAGCGGTGGTGGGAGCTACCAGTTCTGGTTTGACGACGGCGGCACGTTGCTGCGATGGGGTATGCCTTCCATCCCCGCGCTTTTCGTCCGGACGACAAAGGAGCAAGCGGAGGGGCTGAAGGCTTCGATGGGCAAGGTTCGGGACACCGAACCCGGCGCACGCACGTCGCCTACGGAGTCGGCACCCGGGTGAATAACCCCTCCCATGATGAGCCATCTTGCGTTCACGACCACGAAGATGCGACTGGCTTGAAATAATGTGAATCTGGAGTATCCTTACGGTCTAACCTGCGATGATCGCACACCGCGCGGAGGCGTGTATGATGCCTAGATCGAAGCAGCGGGGACCCGCGTTATTCGAGCGGCTCAACGAGGGCGCGACCACCGCACCCGGGGCTTTCAAGGTCTCGGGGTCGCGGAGGAAGCGTGATAAACGCGCCAAAACGAGGGCGGCGGATCGAACGTTTCCTGAAGGGGCGGCGGGTATGGCTGGTGCCTCCGAGGCAGGGACTCGCGTATCCGGCGGCAACGTCCCTTTTGTAGAGCTGGACGGCAACCGAGTACGGCTGTCGTTTACGAGCGTGACGGCCGCGGTCGCACTTTTTGCCGGGCTCGTTGTTGTGCTGGGGGCGTTTGAGCTGGGCCGTTCCTCGGGTGATGAGGACGGCTTCAGGCAAGGATACGCAGCCGGCCGCGAGTCGTACGCGACCGCCGCGATGAGCGAAATCGAAGCAGCACGAAGCCAACCGCCGGCGGCGAGTCTGTTGAGCGGTTTGCTGGAAGAACCGCAGGATAATGAAGCACCGGCGGATACTGGTACGGATGAGGTTTCTGCCGAGTCCACGCAGCCCAGGTGGATTCGGGATTATACCTACATCGTGGCCCAGGAGTTTTCTCCAGGCAGTCTGGGCGGCGCCCGGCAGGCGCAGGAGTTTTTGGCACGGCACGGTGTTGCGACCGAGTTGGTCCGGTATCCTAGCGGCGTAATACAGTTGCTCACAACGCAGGGTTATAATCATAAAGACCCGGCACAGCGACAGATGGCTAATGAGCTGTTGAAGAAGGTGCACACGATCGGTGCCGAGTACTTCGCCGCGGGCGGCGGGTACAAGCTGGAGGGGTATTTCAAAACACTCAAGAACGATACCTGGTAGACGGGAGACCGATGAATGTCGATGGATAAATCTCTTAAATCGAAGGGCGTGCTCCAACGTCACCGCAACGTGCTTACCCGGGCGGAGCGGATCGAGCAGTTGAAGGAGATAGGTCGTTGGACGGAGGAGTCGACGCCGACCGGCTTGCCGAAGGTCGCCCACCGCAAGGCGGCCGTAGGTAAGAAGGGCAAGGAAAAGAAGGAAGATAAGGGCGAGCAGGCCGCATCGGAAGAGAGCAAGTAGCGATGATGACCGGCCAACAGTTCATCGCCGACCATATCAAACTGATCGGTTCATCCGGCATTCGCCGCGTCTTTGACCTCGGTGCCACGTTGAAAGATCCGATCGACCTGTCGATCGGGCAGCCTGATTT
Source organism: Phycisphaerae bacterium (assembly GCA_049644045.1). Lineage (GTDB taxonomy): Bacteria > Planctomycetota > Phycisphaerae > UBA1845 > UBA1845. Next base: position 18,075 of record JBARRC010000793.1, on the reverse strand, counting down.
CACGGTGCCCGAGAACATCAAACAGGCGATGATTCGCGCGATTCAGGCGGATCACAACAGTTACACCGTCACCCGAGGGATTCCGCAGCTCCGAGAGCGGATCGCCAGGCAGCTCAAGGGCGAGTTTGACTGGGAGCCGGACCTGTTCGTGACCTCGGGCGTTTCCGGCGGATTGCTTTTGGCCCTGATGGCCTGTGTCAATCCCGGCGATGAAGTGCTCCTCGGCGATCCCTACTTTGTATCCTACAGACATCTGGTTCGCCTGGTCGGCGGCGTGCCCGTTCCGGTCAACCTGTACGACGATTTCCAGCTCCACCCGGAGCGATTCAAGGCCGCTGTCACGGGCAAGGCAAAGATCATCCTGGTGTGCTCACCCGGCAACCCGACGGGTGTCGTCTATCGCGAGAAGGATGTGTGGGCGATCGCCGAGCTGGCTCGGGAACATGACCTGCTCATCCTCAGCGATGAAATCTACAATCTGCTGACCTACGACGATCCGAGCCCAAGCCCCGTCCGCTTCGCTCCCGAGCGAACCCTGCTTCTCCGTGGGTATGGCAAGTCCTACGCGATGACGGGGTTACGAATGGGCTACGCAGCCGGTCCGACCGACGTGGTCACGGAGATGGCCAAGCTGCAACAATACACTTTCGTTTGTGCCCCTCATCCCGCGCAGTATGGCGCACTCGAGGCCATGGACACTAACATCTCCGAGCAGGTCGCCGCCTATCGTGCGAAACGGGACCTGGTGTGCGCGGAACTCGGGGGTATGCTCAATTTCGTCAAGCCCTCGGGCGGTTTCTACGTTTTTCCCAAGGCGCCCGCGCGCTTTCCGTCAGCTACTGAGTTTGCCGAAGAGGCCATCCGCCGCAACGTTCTGATCATCCCCGGCGAAGTGTTCAGCGAACGCGACACGCACTTTCGGATCAGCTACGCCGCGCCCAACGAGAAGATCCGCCAAGGGTGTGAAATCCTCCGGTCCCTGGCCGGGTAGCGCAGCGAGACACACGGAGCCAACGGCGTACTCCGTTTCCCACCCGGGCATTGAGGGATTGCACGCAACGGGCTGCGGCATCTCCCTCACCGATGTGGAGGCGCCCGAATTGGACCGACTCGGTCGTGGGTGGTCGATGGCGTCGCCGTGCTGATACGGACAAGGATTCAGGTTCGGAGGTGGACCAAAGTTCTGGTTTTCGCAAGACGACGGCGCGGGCTGGTACTGCAATTGCTTCCATCCATTTTCAGGAAGGGAGGCATGGATTCGGTCGTACGATGGTTATCGGGCGAACGAGCAGAGCGACCGGATCACTCAGTTGAGTTGTTTACGCGTTTGTCGATTTAGGTGCAGCAAGAGTTTATTGCCGCGTTGAACCGGGTGAGCCGGCTCAGTTGTATTCGCGGGGCCAGCGGAACGTAGCTCTTCCATTACCTCCTCGGCCCGAACACGGAAGAGCAGCTTTGGTCTCGCGCGCGGTGTTTTGATAGGCGAGACCGGCGGCACACGGCTTTTCCGCCTTTCCTCTCTCCGGCCCGAACATGGAAAGGCCCCGTCGGTCTCGTTTTTGTGTTCGTAGCTACCCACCGGATATTGGCGCGCGGCATCTGCGTGCGTTGCCGTCCATCTCGACTACAATCCAGAATGTGAAACGGTTGTAGCATAGCCTCGGAGTCGCAACGGGATGAAGGTTGCGCTGGCTCAGATCAATCCCACCATCGGCGACGTTGAGGGGAACACGGTTCGGATCATTGAGCGAATACGCGACGCCCGGCTCGGAGGGGCGCAGCTTGTCGTGTTTCCCGAGCTGGCGGTGTTCGGCTATCCACCGAAAGACCTGCTGCTTCGGCAGGATTTGGTGCAAAAGAACGTAGCCGCCGTGGATCGCATTGCATCGGAGTGCAGCGGCATCACGGCTGTGGTCGGCTATGTTCAGCCCGATCCGAGCGGGATCGGCATGGGAAAGTTCAATGCCGCCGCTGTGTGCAGCGAGGGTTCGGTATTGGCAACGTATGCCAAGAGGTTGCTGCCGACCTACGACGTGTTCGATGAGACGCGGTACTTCAACGCCGGTACGGACGTACAGGTGGTCCGCATTCAAACGGAACAGGCGCCGGCGCGCATCGGGATAACGATTTGCGAGGATCTTTGGAACGACCATCAGTTCGAGGGGCGCCGGATGTACGGGGTCGATCCGGTCGAGCGGACCGTCGCCGACGGTGCGGATTTGTTGATTAATCTCTCCAGCTCGCCGTACCGGGCGGGCGTTCAGTGGAATCGCGAGGCCCTTTTCGCCGAACAGATTCGAACGCAAGGTGTACCGCTTGTTTACGTGAATCAGGTCGGTGGAAACGATGATCTTTTGTTCGACGGGGCGAGTCTGGCGCTCGATGCAAGCGGGAAAGTGATCGCCCGGGCGAAGCCGTTTGCGGAAGACCTGCTCATCGTCGACTTGGCGGCGCCGGGTAACGCCCGGATCGAGCGTTACCCTGATCGCGTCGCCAGCATTCGGCAGGCGCTCGTGCTTGGTGTGCGGGATTACATCGAGAAATGCCGATTCGAGACGGTCGTCATCGGGCTATCCGGTGGGGTGGATTCCGCGGTGACGGCGGCGTTGGCGGTCGAGGCCGTTGAGGCGGACCGCGTACGCGGGGTGGCCATGCCGTCACGGTTCAGCAGTACGCACAGTCTTGAAGATGCGCGGGTGCTGGCTGAGAACCTCGGGATCAGCTTTGACATCATTCCGATCGAGGGTGTACACCGTGCAATGGAGGAGGCGGTCGCCCCGCACTTCGCCAAGGCTGCCTCCGGTGAGTTCGGTGTTGCCGAGGAAAACATCCAGGCGCGGATTCGGGGCAACATTCTGATGGCCCTGTCGAACAAGTTCGGCTCACTGCTCCTGACGACGGGGAACAAGAGCGAACTGGCAGTCGGTTATTGCACGCTCTACGGTGACATGTGCGGCGGGCTGGCCGTGCTCAGCGATGTGCCCAAGGCCATGGTGTATGAACTGGCCCGTCATATCAATGAAACGGCCGGGGCTCCACGAATCCCCCTGCGGACGATCGAGAAGGCCCCGTCCGCTGAGCTGCGCGAGGACCAGCTTGATCAGGACACGCTGCCGCCCTATGACACTCTCGACGCTATCTTGGAGCATTATGTCGAACGCGATATGTCTGTTGCCGACATCGTTGCACTGGGTTTCGATCGCGCCACCGTGGAGCGCATCGCGCGCATGGTTGACCGGAACGAGTACAAGCGGAAACAGGCCCCGGTCGGTCTGAAGGTAACCAGTCGGGCTTTCGGCACGGGGCGGCGGATGCCGATCGCGGCAAAGCATCGCTAACCTTGACCCACAACGGCGCGAGGTCTACATTGGTAGAGTGGCTGTTGTCATGGAACGTCGCTATCCATTCTACCTGTTGCTGCCGCTTTTGACCGGCGGTCTGCTGTTGGGGGGGTGTAGCTGGTTTTCCTGGCTTGCACCCGGTGGGCGGCAGCCTACGCCCCACGAAGTTGCGGACACGTCAACGCCCCCAGGGGGTGCGTCGTCACTCTTGCACGGAAGACCCACGGCGGCTGATGAAATCCGTGTGATCGATCTTGCGTTCGATGTGGTGCGTGCTGATCTGCCGATGAGTGGCGTCCGGGACTCGCGGAAGATCTGGAATCATGTCGACGAGCTGCGCGTGGATTCGGAGTTGGTGGCCCGGCTTGCGCGTAACGGGCTGCGGGTTGGGGCAGCCTCACCGGATGCCTGGCCTGCGATTCGCGCGATTCTCGATGCGGCTGGGGCTGAGGTGCGCCGGGATCAGTTGGTCGCGCAGCGCGGGGTGCCGCTCACGATTCACCTGGGTGCCATCCGCGATTCCGAGTCGATTTTCAGTTATGGGCGCGACAACCGGCTGATCGGTAAGACGTTTTCCGCCGGCGATAAGCTGATGCACGTGGATTATGCGTTTCATCCCGAGCTTGGCGGATGCACCGACATTCGTCTTAGCTTCGAGGTACGCCACGACCGCGGTGTCATGACGTGGGAGCGGCGGGACGGCGTGGTTCGAGAGGTGCCGGCCTGTGACCGGCACGTGTTTATGGACCTAAGCACCCTGTTGACGCTGAATCCGGATGAATTTCTCGTTATTGGATTGAGCGACCAGACGAAAAACGAATACCTGATCGGCAACCGCTTCCTGACCAAGAAACAGTCGGGGAAACGGTATGAGACGCTGTTCTGTTTGACGCCGCAGCCCTACCAAAGCCAGGGCGCCGGCCGGTAATCCGGGCGAAGTCGGCGCCGGAAACGGATATGTCTGACACCACCACCGAGACCTACTACCGTCAACTTTGCGAACACCTTGGTGTGGCGGTGATCGCAACGGATCTCGATCTGAACATCCGGACCTGGAACGCCGCCGCCGCCCGCACGTTCGGAGCGGCCGAGGAACGGATGATCGGCACGCCGATCACCCAGATTATCCTGCAAGAGCGGCGGGAGACGGCGGAGCGCATGCTCCGCCGCGCCATCGAGACGGGAGAGACGATCCAGTTCGAGTTCCAACATCGGGATGTCCACGGTGAGCCGCGCGAGGTTGCCGGAACGATGGCACCGATTGTGTCGGAATCCGGTGAGCGGATCGGCGCATCGGTCTGCGTCCGCGATATCACCCGCCGCATCATGCTGCAGACTGAGCTGTACGAGAGCCGGAAAATGGTCGCCCTCGGTGAGATGGCCGGTGCCATCGCCCATCATTTCAACAACATCCTCGGCGGTGTGGTGATGAGCATCGACTACGCGAACGCCAGTGGCGACGCAGCGATCAAGAGCCGTGTTCTCAAGCAGGTCGGCGCAGCGCTCCAGCGCGCCACGACGCTTGTCAACGGTCTGGGCGCGTTCGCGGAAGGCGACCAGCGTGCCGACGACTTAAGCGATCTCACCGAGATCGTCAACGAGCTTGCCGACGACCTCGAAGAAAACCTCAAGGGCCGCGGCATCGAGTTCACGCTTGATATGCCCGAACTACCGGTGGTGCCCGTCCCGCGGGTTCAGGTAAGGACGATCCTCCATAACATCACGCAGAACGCCATCGAGGCCATGCCCGACGGCGGGTCGTTGCGGATTGATGTGTCCCTTTATAATAATTCCGTGGTCATTCTGATTGTGGACACGGGTTGCGGTCTTGACGAGGCTGCCAAATCACGCATTTTTGAGCCATTTTGGAGCACCAAGAGTGTTCTGGCCGCTGGCGCCGGGGAGGCGACCGGGCTTGGGCTGGCCATCGCCCACGGATTGGTGCACGTGCTGGGGGGGACGATTTCCGTCACCTCCGAACCGGGCAAGGGTTCCTGTTTCCGGGTTACCTTGCCGAGGCCGAACGTATCGTGACTAAGAAACGGAGGCACGAGCAATGAAGGTGCTGATTGCAGACAAGTTTGCGGAAAACGGGGTGGCTGCACTTCGTGAAGCCGGGTGCGAGGTCATAGTCAACCCCGCCCTCAAGGACGACGAACTAAGCAAGGCCATCGGTGAGACGTCCTGCAATGGTCTGATCGTCCGGAGTACGGAGGTCACAGCCGACATGCTGAAAGCCTCACCGAACCTGGCGTTGGTGATTCGGGCCGGGTCTGGGTACGACACCATCAACGTGAACGCAGCCACAAAGCGGAACATCCGGGTCTGCAACTGTCCCGGCATGAACTCCGTGGCAGTGGCGGAGTTGACGCTCGGTTTGATGATCGCCCTCGATCGGCGAATCGCCGACGAGGTGCAAGACCTGCGCCGAGGCGTATGGAACAAAAAGGAGTACGGCAAGGCCCGCGGGCTCAAGGGGCGAACGTTCGGGGCGGTCGGTCTGGGGCGGATCGGCTACGAGGTGGCGAAACGGGCCGCCGCCTTCGATATGAAATTGATCTACTCCGACGTGATCGACCAGAAGGAAATGGAGAGGGAGCTGGGCCTCCGCAAGGTGCCGTTTGAGCGATTGCTGGCGGAAGCCGACTTCATCACCCTCCACGTACCCGGCGGAGCAAGCACCAAACACCTGATCGGGGCGAAGGAACTCGCCATGATGAAACCGACCGCCTTCCTGCTGAATTGCAGCCGGGGCGGCGTGGTGGATGAGGTCGCCCTGGCCGAGGCCGTCAAGTCGGGTACGATCGGCGGCGCCGCCCTCGATGTCTACGAGATCGAACCGGCGGCGACGGACAAGGAATTCAAAGATCCGGTTGTAAGTGTGCCTCGGATTTACGGTACACACCACGTCGGCGCGTCGACGGAGCAGGCCCAAGATGCGGTTGCGGATGAGGCCGTGCGAATCGTGCGGAACTATCTCAAAACGGGCGAGTTCATCAACTGCGTGAACTCATCCGAAACGGCTAAGGCACCGTAACGGCGGTTCGGGGAGTCGGTTGGGACGCTGTAGCCGGGCGAGTCGGCGCGTCACTGGTTTCGTCTCCAAGGGCTTCAGCCGCCGCCCTGCGTAATGACTCGATCTGTCGTACCAGCGATTCGAGCGCGTTTTGGCGCGTCTCGTCGTCACTGCCAATGGCCGATTTCGCGGTCTCCAGGGAATCGGTGAGCGCGGCAAGATCCGTTTGCTTTCTCGTCTTCAATGAGTCGACGGCTTTTGAGAAGACACGGTAGAGTTCCTTGAACTCATCCTTTCGACGCAGCGGCCTCAGTTTCGGAAAGCGTCCCCGGGTCAGCTCGAGCAGATGCCGCTCCAGTACGAACAAGGGGCCGCAAATCCGGTGTGTCACAATGACGCACCAGAGGCCCACACCCACCGCGGTCACCGTGGCAAACCCGACCGCGAAGAGAAGGATAACGAGGGTGACTTCCGCGGTGTAAGTCTCCGGACTCATAAACCTCAAGCGCGCCTGGCGGTGCAAGAGACCATAGAGCACCAAACTCATCAGGGATGAGATCAGAAAGATCACAAGCGCGCTTGTGACGATGTACTTCCACTGAAAAGCCGGGTTAATGACATACTTACGCCGGCGGTTTGTCGGCGGGCTGTCCGCTATGGTCTCAAGGTTTTGCGTGCTTCTCATCGGGTCGACCCTTTCTTTGCGCGTCGATTCGCTGGAGGATTCTATGGCTACCCCTTTGTGATAGTGTACGTTATGGCTTGCTTGCGGCGGGCGCAGGATGCGTCAGGGTTATCGGCCGACCCGGCGCCACAAAGCCGCCAATTTGAGTAAAAAGACTTCGACTTCGCTTTGCACGTCGCCCCCATCAATCGTAGGTTTTCCTTGAAGGGTTCGATCAGGGCAAACCAACCGCAAGGTTGGGACGCAAAGCGTTGAGTCCGCATAGACGGATTGTCGCGCTGCCCAAGCGTGGCCGGGGGGTCGTGCTTGGCTCGACCTCAGGAGTCGGAAAGGAGCGCAACAATGTCCACACGCTTTGCTCATCTGTATCGCCGCCGTGGTGCGGTCGTCGTTCTCACGCTTGTTACACTCACGGTTCTACTGGGGTTTGCGGCGTTGACGGTCGACGTTGGCGTCATGTACAACGCCCGGGCCGAGCTTCAGAATGCGGCTGACGCGGGAGCCATGGCCGCCGCCCTCGCGCTGATGAATACCGAATACGGTCACGATCCTGTTGAGCTGGCGCGCGCTACCGCGCTCGAATATGTAGAGCGGAACTCGGTCTTAGGGCGGAAGGTCACTCTTGCCCCGATGCAAGACATAGTTTTTGGACGGGCCAAACTCGATCCGAACACCAATACGTACAACTTTGCACCCACAACGGTTTTGCCGGACGCCGTGAAGGTGACCGTCCGCTGCACCACGGACTCGCCCAGTGGGCCTATCGACCTCTTTTTTGCACCGCTCTTTGGGATGTCGTCCACAGATGTTTCCGCAAGCGCGATTGCCGCGATGGCTCCGCGCGACATCGCGATTGCTGCGGACCTCTCGGGCTCGATCCGATATGACAGCCTGCTGAAGTACTACGATAATCGCCGGATCAACTTCTACGATGTATGGGACGCACTGCCGGGCGGCGCCCTCGAGATCGACAGCACGTGGGAAGCCCACGAGTTGCCGGCCGATCTGTCCCAGGCCGCCGGACCAGGGTGGGGGTTTTTCAAGAGGCGCGCGTTCGGGACCGATCCGGCTGAAGAAGATTATGATCCCACAACTGACTCCGGGCTCACCGAACTGAACACGTACCAGACCTGGAACGACGCCGATCTGACCAGCTATCTGTTCGACCGCGGCTACAGTGGCAACGAGGTCACGGCCATCTTGGACCCGGATATCGGCAAGTACTACGGGAATCGTGTCGCAGTTGCGTTGGGGCTGGCGTACTGGAGCAGCGGCATCCCCGGCGGGCTGTGGGAGTCAAGAGGCGTCGACGGGGCTGATGCCGGCGATGGCAACGGCGTCATTGGCGGGTCGGAGCTCGAATGGGCGGAGACGATCTTTCAGAATACCGTCGTAGAGTCGGCGGAAATCTGGCGCGATTACATCAACAAGATGACGTACTATGGTCCGTTCCGCTACCGCTTCGGCATAAAGACGTTTGTCGAGTACCTCCTCGAGAATCGAATCAGGCCTCACGAGACCCCGGAGTTCGCCTCTGCGCCGCTCCAGCCGCTTCAGGCGGTGAAAGACGCGGTGACCTTCATGGCCAACCTGATCGACACCCTCGACTCAGCCGACCAAATGTCTCTCGAAGTCTATGACGGAATCGGCGTACACGAGGTCGACCTGACGACCGATTATCTAGCTGTAAGCAACCGCCTCGGCGAGATGCACCCGGACCATTACAGCAGTGGAACGAACATTGGGGCTGGCCTCGAACGAGCGATCGAGGAGCTAACCAGCCCGCGCGCCCGGGCCACCTCCCGAAAGGTCATCGTCCTGCTCACTGACGGTCACGCCAATAGGGATGAGGCGGGCATGTCGTCCACGAGCGGCGCCAGGGACTACGCGCTCAGGGAGGCCCAACGGGCCGCCGCCCTCGGGATGCAGATCATCGCGGTCACGGTCGGACAGGATGCCGATCAAGATCTGATGGAGGAGATCGCCGAGGTTGGCAACGGCGTCCATTTTCACGCTCAAGGCTCGATTGACCAGTATAGCCAGCAGCTCGCCGCCATCTTCGGGCGAATCACCGGGAAGCGGTCGGTCGAGCTGATCCAGTGATCGTCTGGTTGAGTGGCAGCCGCGGCGGTGACTATTGTGTGTTCAAAGGAAGATCGCGGTTTCCCGCCTTACCACCCGCGGATGATGGTGACGCTACTTCTGTACAGTTACTGCGTGGGGGTGTACTCGTCCCGTCGAATCCAGAAGCGTTGCGAACGGGACGCGGCGTATCGCGTTATTGCGGGTGACGATGTTCCGAACTTCCGAACGATCAGCGATTTCCGCAAGCTCCATTTGCCCGAGCTGTAAGGGTTGTTCGTAGAGGTGCTGAAGTTGTGTGCCCAGGCCGGTTTGGTCAAGGTGGGTCTGGTATCGCTGGATGGCGCGAAGGTCAAAGCGAAGTCGGTCGACGAGGCGGAAGACGCGTTGCATGGTTCTGACAAGCGCGGGGATGAACTTCCGGAGGAGTTGTCGCGTCGAGAGAGCCGCCTGGCAAAGATTCAGGAAGCGAAAAAAGCCCTTGAAACACAGGCTTTAGAAGCAGCCCGGGTGGAGGAGCGGCATCGCGATACCAAGGATGAAGCCCGCCGCGTGGCCGGTGAAACGGTGCGTAAGCGCAAGCCGGTCGACACGGCTCCCAAGCCCAAAGCTCAATACAATTTCACGGACCCCGAATCGAAGATCATGAAGGTGAGTAACAAGGGGTTCGATCAGTGCGGCAATGCGCAGGCAATGGCCAACGAAGAGTTACCGCTATTCTTACTTCGCTATTTGATTTCCATATCCAGCACGTGCACCAGGAAGGCGAGGCGATCGGCCGCCTCCGCGATGCGCATGGACGTGGGCATTCCGGCGCCGTGGCCGGCTTTCGTCTGGATGCGGATCAGCACCGGAGCGGTTCCCGAGTGCGCCTCCTGCAGCGCGGCTGCGAACTTGAAGCTGTGGGCCGGTACGACACGGTCATCGTGGTCGGCCGTGGTCATGAACGTCGCCGGATAGGCTGTACCGGGCTTGAGGTTGTGCAGTGGTGAGTACGCATACAGGGCCTTGAACTCCTCCGGGTCGTCCGGTGAGCCATAGTCGGAGACCCAGGCCCACCCGATGGTGAATCTGTGGAACCGCAGCATGTCCAACACGCCGACGACGGGAATACACGCACCGAACAGGTCCGGGCGCTGTGTCATGCAGGCACCGACAAGCGTCCCGCCGTTGCTGGCTCCGAGGATTGCCAGCTTGGGCGTTGAGGTGTACTTGTTGGCGATGAGCCACTCGGATGCGGCGATGAAGTCATCGAAGCAGTTTTGCTTGACGAGCTTCATTCCGGCCTCGTGCCACTCCTTGCCGTATTCACCTCCGCCGCGGATGTTGGCCACGGCATAGACACCGCCCATCTCCATCCACACCAGGTTGGATACGCGGAAACCGGGCGTGATGGGAATGTCGAACCCTCCGTAGCCGTAGAGTATCGTCGGATTGTTCCCATCGAGCTTAATGCCCTTTTTGTGAGTGATGAACATCGGCACCTTCGTGCCGTCTTTGCTCTTATAGAAGACTTGCCTGGTTTCGTATTCATTTGGATTGAACTCGACCTTCGGCCGGCGGAAGATCTCGCTCTTACCGGTGGTCATGTCGTACCGGTAGATTGTCCCCGGGTCCGTATAGCTGGTGAACATATAAAACGTCTCGGTTTCGTCGCGCTTTCCCCCGAACCCATAGGCGGAGCCCAGGCTGGGAAACGCAACCTCGCGGACAAACTTTCCCTTGATGTCGAACATCTTGACCTGCGTGTGCGCATCCTTGAGATAGGAGGCCACGAACTTGTTGCCCACCATGTTGACCGCACGCAGGGTTTCGCGAGCCTGTGGGATGATCTCCTTCCAATGGGCACGGTCGGGCTTGCGAGTATCGATCGCGATCACCCGGCTGCGCGGTGCGTCAAGGTCCGTTTCGAACCAGAACACCGGCCCGTCATTGTCGATGAACGAGTACTGAGCCTCGAACCCCCGGATCAGCTCGACGATCTCCGCGTTGTCGTGCGTAAGATCCTTGTAGAATACCTGGTTCTTTCGCTCGGTGCCCTTCGAGATATGGATGATCAGGTAGCGCCCGTCGTCGGTGGCCATCCCGCTGAAACCCCACTCCTTCTCGTCCGGGCGATCGTACACCAGCACGTCTTGAGACTGCGGCGTGCCGAGGCGGTGATAGAACAGCTTGTTGAAGTAATTGGTGTCCTGAAGTTTCGTCTTTTCGTCCGGCTCGTCGTAGCGGCTGTAGAAAAAGCCCTTGCCGTCTTTCGTCCAGGAAGCACCGGAGAACTTGATCCACTTGAGGTGATCGGGGCGGTTCTTACGCGTCTCGACGTCCCGAACGTGCCACTCCTGCCAGTCCGATCCCGCGTCGGCCAAACCGTACGCCATCAGCTTGCCATCATCCGTGATCGCCGATCCGGACAACGCGACCGTGCCATCTTTTGACAGCTTATTGGGATCGAGCAGGACCTCCGGCTCATCGCGCAGCGATTTCACGGTATACACCACGTATTGGTTTTGCAGGCCGTCGTTCTTCGAGTAGAAGTAGCGATCACCGCGCTTGTGCGGCATACCATACTTCTCATAATCCCAAAGCTCGGTGAGGCGCTTCTTGATCCGCTCACGCTCCGGAATCCGCTCCAGGTACGGGAAAGTCACCTGGTTCTCGGACTCGATCCAGGCCCGGGTCTCCTTTGAATCCGGATCCTCGAGCCAGCGATATGGATCAGGCACCTTTATGCCGTGATAGTCGTCAACGACGTTTCCCTTACGGGCCTTTGGATAAACCAGCGGCTTGCCGGGATCGGCAAAAACCTCGACCACGGGGTACACAACGAACCCCGTGACGAGCGCGGAAGCGATAAGTAACCGGATCAAGCTCTTTCGTGCAGGCATGACGTACTCCTTATCTATTCTGTGCAGTGCGAAGCGAACCTTACAGGACAATGTCACAGTATTCGCTCAGGCACCCTTTGTACACCGGTACCGCAGCCGCCACAAGCGCAGGCTGGGCCCGTGACGATTTCCGACATGCCCGGATTACGCGGTTCAGGGTCCCCCACGCCTGCCGATATCCGTTTACAATAGGCCGTATGGACGAAAATCGCCTGGAAACCATCCGCGAGCGTGTTGCCGCGTTCCCCAAGACCCCCGGCGTCTACCTCATGAAGGACGCCGAGGGACGGGTGCTCTACGTCGGCAAGGCCAAGGACCTCCGCTCGCGGGTCGGCAGCTACTTCCAGCCGTCGGCCGACCTGCTCAACACGCGCGGCCCCGACATCTGCCGGATGATCGAGAAGGTCGTCGACGTGGACTTCCTCAAGTGCGACAGCGAGGTCGATGCCCTGCTCAAAGAGGCCCGGCTAATCAAAGACATCCAACCGCCCCACAACGCCCAGCTTAAAGACGGCAAGACCTTCCCCTACATCGAGATCACCACGAAGGACGACTTCCCCGGCGTCTACGTCACCCGGACACCGCGCCTTAAGGGCAGCAAGCTCTACGGACCCTTCCTCTCCCCCGGTTCGGTACGCGACGCGGTCAACGCACTGCAAAAGGTCTTCAAATATCGCACGTGCGAACTGGAGATCCGCGATGAGGACGAATCACGACGCTTCTTCAGGCCGTGTCTGCTCCACGCCATCAACCAGTGCACGGCCCCGTGTGCCGATCTGATTACCAAGGAAGAATACCGAAAGGACATTGACCGTCTCAAGAAGTTCATGGCCAGCAAGCGCAGCCTCCTGCTCCGGCAGATGACGCGAGAGATGGAACAGGCCTCCGAGGAGCAACGCTTCGAAAACGCGGCCAAGCTTCGCGATCGCATCAAGGCGATCCAATCCCTTGATCTGTCCGGCGATGTGCATGAAGACGTTCAGCCGGAGGTGTTCTACATCGATCCGAAGAAGGGGCTTGAGAAGCTGGCCGACCTATTGGGTCTTGAAACCCCGCCGCGCAGTATGGAGTGCATCGACATCGCCCATCTGCAAGGCGCGGAGATGGTCGGCGCGCTGATCTGCTTTATCGACGGCAAGCCGTTCAAAAGCGGCTATCGGCGGTTCAAGATCGGCACGGTTGAAGGCGTCGACGACTACGCAGCCATCCGCGAGGTCATTACCCGCCGTTACCGCTACGCGGCCGAGGGTGAAGAGCTTTACCCGGATGTCATTCTCATCGACGGCGGCCTGGGCCAGTTGCACGCCGGCCTCGAAGCCTTCAGCGGAATGAACCTCCGCCCCCCAATGGTGATTTCACTGGCCAAGCGCGAGGAAGAAATCTATATCCAAGCCCGGACCGCTCCAGTACGCCTCTCGCGCAACAACGAAGCCCTTCGGCTGCTTCAATCCATGCGCGACGAAGCCCACCGCTTCGCTCAACACTACCACCACGTCCTGCGCAAAAAGAAAACCTTTGAGAAAAACGTCACCGAAGGCCGCCGACCGCCGCGGGCGGGTGGCATGGGTCAACGCAGTTGACCCGTGGCGCGCGTGGGTGCGGTTGCGGATCACGAAGCTTCGCCCGGCGCCTTTGACGGTGATCGCTTCTCATCACGCAGATAGGTCTTTCTGAGTTGTTGTGTACGGTCGTCTGAGAAGAAAATGCACTCGGTTTGTTGGGCGTGGCCGGCCGCGACGTCTTTTGCAAAAGTCTTGCAGGTAGGGGCTCCGCACAGCCCGCAATCGAGGCCGGGCAACGTCTTGCTGACGGCTTCCTCTGTCTTGATTCTTTTCACCCGTTCCTTCAGGTCGCCAATACTTTTGTCCGCAGTGCGCGGCTTTACGCGGCCCTTCAAAGAGAAATCCTCATTGGGATATCGTCTTTCGATCTCCGCGTCGAGTTTCGGGTTGGTATCGGGCAGTTCGGACGTAAGGCGATGAATCTTACTGAGCGTGACATAGCTGTTGTCTACCGTCAGGTTCCCACTGATGCATCCGCCCCAGCAGGCGTCGCATTCGAGGTATTCGATGTTGCGTAGTTTTCCCTTTTCGATGTCGTCGAAGACTTGGATGATGTTTGACAACCCGGTAACGGACATATAGCGATGACGGCAAAGGGTGCGATCCTGCCCGTGGCTGATAGCCCAGCGAAGCATGTCAGCGCTGCAGAAGAAGTCTTCCAGGAGGACTTCCGTCTCCGCCTTTTCCAGTGTGCGCGTCAAGGCCAGGATGTCGTTATATACGTCCGAGATTCCGAGCGCGCCCTCGAGGTTGCTTTTCGCGCCCTCGGCGGGCTTGAGAATGGAGATCGTCTTCGCCTGGCACGCGGTTATGTAGATAGCGGCTATCTCGTTGCGGTCGATGCCGAGTTCTTGGGAGTATCTGCGTTTGAGTTCCCGGCCGGCAAGCTCGCGCGGGGGTTGGATGCGGATAAGCTGGTCGACCATGTTCGGGTACGAAACCTGAACAAGCCTGACGATTACCGGGCACGAGACCGATATCAGCGGATAAGGCCCTTCCCACCCTTTCACGTAATCCACGATCGCGCGGTTTACGAGGGCGAGTTCGACTCCGAAATCCCAGACGGCGTCGAAGCCGAGGCCCTGCAACCCCGCGACGATGTGCGCGGGCGATATCCCCAAGGGGAACTGCCCGAAAAGGGCGGGCGACGGCACGGCCACCTTATACCTGAACTTGTCGATTTCCGCGAACGATCGGGTGGTGGCCTGTATGGCGCCGCTCTGGCAGACCGTCAGACAGGACCCGCAGTCGATGCAAAGCTCGGGTAGAAGTTTCGCCTTGCCATGCTTGACGCGTATCGCCTGTGTCGGGCAGGCCCGCATACAAGCGAGACAACCCTCACATTTGTGTTCGTCAATCTTGAAACCGTGAGTCTGCTCAGGCACTGGAATCAAGCCGTATCATTGCGGTGACTGTAGTTCCTACACCCACCTCGGATTCTATATCGAAATCGTCCGAGTTCTTTTTGATGTTGGGCAGGCCCATACCGAAACCGAATCCCATCTCGCGCATCTGATCCGTCGCGGTTGAGAAGCCTTCGGTGAGGGCCATTTCAATGTCTTCTATCCCCGGGCCTTTGTCGGCAATCTCCAGTCTAATGTGCTCGTCGGTGAAGATGAAGGTGAGCATCCCCTCAGAGGCGTACATCACCACGTTCATCTCCGCCTCGAACGCAATGACAACGGTGCGGTGGATGAGACTCGAGTCGACGCCGATCTTCTTCAGTATCTGCTTGATTTCGGACGCCGTCTCCCCGGCCTTGTCGAAATCGCGCCCCCTGATCTGGTACGTTTTCCTCAACAGCTCTTCAGCCACGGCTACATGCCGCCTTTCAACCCCGCCTCGCGCAGGATTCCGCAGACGTCGAACATCCCAAGACCGGTCGCGAGCACGGGGATGTTGCTCACTTGGGCAAGGTTAATCGCGTTTTCGCGAGGACGCTTTCCGCGAATATAGACTATCGCACGAACGTTCGCGATGTCGGCGGTTCTAACGGACTGGATGTTTGTGAGGCCGGTTATCATCAACGCGCCGGGACGGGCGAAAGCCAGAATCTCGCTCATCCCGTCGGATGCGACGACGGTCTTGACCTCCACCGATAAGTCATCCCCACCGGCCAACACGTCGCATTGAAGAATATCCCTGATCTCAGCAAGCTTCACTACAATCCAACTCCCATAAACGGAAACGGGAAAGGAATATGTCCAAAGCGTCTTTTCACTTGTCAGGAGCCCTTATTCGAAAGATACTCGTGGATGTCCTTCGCAGCCTTTCTGGCCGCACCCATGGCACTGATCACCGTTGCCGCACCGGTGACAACATCACCGCCGGCCCAGATCGCGTCACGCGAAGTCCTGCCGGTCTCCTCATCGGCCACGATATTCCCCCTTCTTCCGACCTCAAGGCCTGGGGTGGTCATCGGGATAAGCGGGTTCGGGCTGTTCCCGATGGCGCAGACCGCGGCGTCGATTTTTGTCCTGAACTCGGAGCCCTTGATGGGGACGGGGCGGCGCCTGCCGGAATCATCCGGCTCTCCCAGCTCCATCTTCAGACATTCCATCTCCGTAAGCCAGCCGTCTTTATTCCCGATAAACCTCAGGGGCAGGGTCAGAAAGTCGAAGATGACCCCCTCTTCCTCCGCGTTTTCCACCTCTTCGAGCCTGGCGGGGAGCTCGGCGCGGCTTCGGCGATAGACGATGTGGGCCTCGTCGGCCCCGAGCCGCAGCGCGGTCCGTGCGGAGTCCATCGCGACATTCCCCCCGCCGAAGACAGCTACCCTTGAGGGGCGCTTTATGGGAGTGTCGTATTCGGGGAAACGAAATCCCTTCATCAAGTTACAACGCGTGAGGTATTCATTCGCGGAATAGACGCCGTTTAAGTTCTCGCCCGGTATCTCCATAAACCAGGGAAGGCCCGCACCGGCGCCGATGAAAACGGCATCAAATTCTTTGAGGATTCTGTCCGTCGTCTTCGTCTTGCCTATTATGTAGTCGACATACAGTTTTACGCCAAGGCTTTTGACGTATTCGACTTCACGTTTTACGATGGCCTTCGGCAGGCGGAATTCGGGGATGCCGTAAGTCAAGACTCCGCCCGCGTCGTGAAGGGCCTCGAAAACCGTTACGTCGTGCCCGAGGAGAGCCAGGTCGTTCGCCACCGTGATGCCCGCCGGCCCGGAACCGACGACTGCGATCTTCTTGCCGGTAGAGAGCGCGATTTCGGGTGTTTCCGTCTTTCCGCTTGCGGCCTCCCAGTCGGCAAGGAAACGCTCGAGCCGTCCTAGCGCGATAGGGTCGCCCTTCTTGCCCAACACGCACTTTATCTCACACTGATCCTCCTGCGGGCAGACGCGACCGCAGACGGCGGGAAGGGCGTTCGTCTCCTTGATCCTTTTTACGCCTGCCGCGAAGTCGCCGTCGACGATGCATTTGATGAAACCGGGAATGTCAATGGCGACCGGACAGCCTTCCACGCAAAGCGGCTTCTTGCAACCCAGACAGCGGGAAGCCTCTTCCATGGCAAGTTTCTCGGTATAGCCGAGCGCCACTTCATCGAAGTTCTTGATACGCTCGAACGGTTCCTGTTTCGGCATCGGCCGCCGCTTGTAGTCGATTTGCTTGGCCAACTCGTGCCACCTCCATTACTAAGAGCGTCTAACAAAACCGGTTACCAAGGCGTCAATATCCAGCGAGCGTCCGCGCGGGCTAAAGCCCGCGGCTCGTCTTGTTAGACGCTCTAAAAGTGCGAAGCGCATCCGCTCTTACGCAGCGGGTGGACTTCTTCGGGATTGTATGTCTGCCGCCGTTTAAGGAACTCCTCCCAGTCGACTTCGTGTCCGTCGAAGTCGGGCCCGTCGACGCAGGCGAACTTGGTCTTACCTGCCACGGTCAAGCGGCAGACGCCGCACATCCCCGTACCGTCTATCATGATCGGGTTCATGTTGACGATGGTTTTTATGCCCATCGGCTCGCTCACTTTCGAGGTCTTCAGCATCAGGAAGGTGCAACCATTGACGATGATGAGATCGGGTTTTATCTTCTCCAGAGTCAGGATCTCGCCCAGGCGTGTGATATGGCCTTTGTAGCCTGCCGTCCCGTCACGCGTCATCTCGATGACACGGTCGGAAACCGCCTCGAACCTATCCTGCCAGTAGAGAAGATACGAGCTGCGCGCCTCAAGGAGGGTGTAGACCGTGTTTCCTGCTTCCTTCAACACACGGGCAATGGGGTAGAGGCTTCCGATCCCATAGCAGCCTCCCACGCACAGCACCGTTCCGAAGTTGCCTATTTCCGTTTCCTTCCCGAGAGGCCCCGCGTAGGTGGGGATACTGTCACCGGGTTTGAGGCGGGCGAGCTTCGCCGTCGACCCCCCTACCTGCATGAAGATCGAAGTCACCGTTCCAGCCTGGCGGTCCCAGTCGGCGACGGAAAGGGGCATCCGCTCGCCCAATTCGTCGGGCCTGACGATGACGAAGCTCCCCGGCTGAACCGCTTGGGCCACGTCC
>JBARRC010000792.1:0-2694 GCA_049644045.1 Phycisphaerae bacterium | reverse complement strand
GCAAACAGCGAGAACCCCCACACCGCACCGCTAAGTGTGGCGATGACCGGTCGGCAAACGCGGATTGCGAAAAACAGCGGAAGGAGCGTCAGCCAGCCCAGCCAGGAGTACCCGGGCGACGTGATGGCGTGAGCCATCAGGTAGGCACTAGCCACGAGGGACAAAACGAGCCCCGCCGCCTTGATCCTATAAGCGGCGCGCTGATCGCCGTTGGCTGATAGCCGCCGTACGGACATTGTAGGTGGGAGCACTTCCTTCGCCTTCCCGGGCTGCGATTCAATGCCGGCTAAGAGTCTATCCCCCAACCTCTGTGGTACCGGTTTTCAACCGGTGGAATACACAGGTTGCAAACCTATACCACAGAGTTGCGATAGGCTCTAAGCTTAACGCCCCTCCTGGCGGGTTCACCCGCCCTATAAGAAAGCGAATATACCTGATAACCACATGCGATGCAATAGGAGATTCTCGATTCGACCGTGGCATGCAATATGCAGGTATAACTTTAACTCGCGTCTTCCATCACCCCCTATTCCCGGGTTGGCGAGGGAAGAGCCGTGTGCTGCCCCGGATTATTCATGGGTCTACCGAAAACCGCTCCAAATCCATGTAGCGCCGGGGCTTGTCCCCGGCGTTGTTTGCGCGCTGTGCCTACATGGCGCCACCCACAAGGGGTGGCGCTACAAGAGGTTACGCCCGAGGACGACAACAGGGTGAATAATCCGGGCTATGGAAAGGCCCCGGCAGAGGTCGCTGGACCGAGAATCCCTTCTCGGTCCTTAGGCAGGTGCCGAGAGAGGATTCTCGGCACAGCATAGACAACAGCATAGACAACAGCATAGACAAGGGTAGGGTGGGTCTTGACCCATCTTTCTCCGAATTGGAAGAAGTGGTGGGTCCATGACCCACCCTACCGAACTTACCGTTGCTGGGACGAGATTCCCATCTCGTCCCGACTCAGGCAGGAATCCCTTCCCGCATGTGCCTGGAAAGGATTCCAGTGGGTGTGGTGCGAGACGGGATTCTCGCACCAGCGTCCACATGGTGCGCTTGCGCACCCTACCAGCTTACTACGCCATCATCGCCCGGCGACGGAAGATCACGACCGTCCCGGCTGACAGCACCAACAGCGTCATCACGACAAGACCCCACTCGGTGACCGTCGGGATGCACACGTTATCCACGCAAACCTCGATACAAGTGTGTCCGCCGTACCAGGTCCATCCGGTTCCAAGATAATCGCACATCGGTCGGGTATAGTCGTCCCAACAATTCCCGGGTTCGGAACAGGGTTCAGAGCAGCAGCAGCCGAGCAGATCAGGCTTCTCCAAGCAGGCTGCGGGACACGCGGTTCCGTCCCCTTGGTACTCTCCGCTCATGGCCCCGCATTCACTCTCGTCGGCTACCGGCACGCACACATCGTCCACGCAGCAGGCGCCATAGATGGTGCAGTCAATTTCGGGTTCGGACTGGGCGCAGTACGTGCCCTCACCCTGAGGCGTTCCTCCCGCGACTGAACAGCAAAACGGCATCAGATCCTGGCACGTCTCGTCGGCGAGGCAGCATGCCTCTGTGGGCGTGCAGTTCGTACCGTCACCCGCGTACGTTCCCCCTGCTGTGGAGCAGGCTTCGATCGACATATCTTCGTCGCAGCTTCCGTCGGGATAGCAGCACGCACCGGTAGAGCCACAGGGCCCTTGACCACACATCAGGTCTTCACCCCAGGATCCGCCGGCCTCACTGCACTCCACGTCGGACATACCATCGACGCAGACGCAGTCGCCGTCACATATGCAGCAGTATCCCCATAGACCATGGGCTGTGCCTTTGATGAACAGATCCGAGTCGTAAATGGAATCGCTCGTGTCCGCGACCACCAGTTTGACATGATACGGTGTTCCAGTTCCAGCCATCAAGAGTGGTTGGGATCTGAAGACTCTGGGAAACAGATCCGCCCAATTGTGTTCCGTCAATCCGTCCAACTCCGTTTCGCGCCAGGGGGGCGCACAGGGGTGAGGGGGCAACCCCCCATCGCCACAATCGTTAAGTACATGGTGCAAAGGATTTGTCGCGTTGGGACCCCAAGGAGCAATGTAGGGATTGCCACCGTTTACGTTATCAACGGTCACGGGGATGAACGCCGGGCCGAGGCCGCCGGGGGGAACCAAAGCGACGTTGACCTGAAAGGTCTGCGGGACATCGTTGATAATGATCGCACACGCGTCCTCAAACGGTGTGTAGACCCACTCGTTGTACTCCTCTGACCCGAAGACGAACTTAAACACGAGAATGTGATCCTTTCCGTCGGTGACCCAGATGTCGAACTCGAGGGCCGCCCGGTCAAAGGTTGTTTTCGGTGCTCCAACGATAGCGTTGAGATGAGGATCTCCCGGCTGAGCGTTCATTGTCGACGTCCAATCCCACCTGTTGCACACCCCAAAAGGACCACCGATCACTGAGGCGATCCAGCCGCTGCTTAGGATCACGCCCTCGGGAATCCCGATCGGGCCCTCCCACGGTGGATGGGGCGGATTAAACAGAACCCCACCGCCCGTGTAGAGACCTCCTGCGCGGGCTGCAGGGTACGGGCCGGGGTTACCCACGCCGTTAAACGTTTCGTTTGCGACGGCCACACCCGAAGGCAGATCCCCACAGAATAGCTCACGAACCATATCATCCGGATGGAGGTTCGTGAGT
>JBARRC010000791.1:0-4681 GCA_049644045.1 Phycisphaerae bacterium | reverse complement strand
GGCAAAGCGTGTTCGAGGCGGTTCTTGCCCGTGCGCGGGGCGATACTGCTGTCCACACGGGCGAGCTCCGTTTTCGCGCCTTCGCACGAACTCCTCATGGGCGGACGTCCGCCGCCCCCGGCTGCATGATGCCTCATCCGCTCGCCCATGCCACCCTCGCCGAAACTGTCACACACCCCGGTCTTGGTGGGTGGCATGCCCAAGCCGAAGGCGCCGGCATGTCGGATCTTGCGGTGGGTTCTCATGCCCGCGCTGCATTCGGGCATGGCACCCGGCGTGTTGTGTGCTAATCTTGCGGGCGAGGCATCTCGTCGACTTGCAGAATATCAATGTCGATGGCACCGATCTTCGAGAGCAGAGGGAGGCTCAGATCGGCCAGGCCGGTGTTCTCAAGCGACGATGTGGCGAATGCGATGCGCGTCGGGCTACATACGGTTTCTCTCAATGCAGCATCGACATCGATCCACCGCCCATCGATGTAAAACTGAGTCCACATGTGGTAGCCGAAAACGTCGTCAACCTGCCCAAAGGTCGGCACGTACGCCAGACCCACGACGACGCGCGAGGGCAGGTTGTTGAGCCGACCCAGGGCTGCCAGCAACACGCCGTGCTCGCTGCAATCGCCTTCCCTGGTGCGGCAAACCTCGCTGGCGGTTGCGAAACCGACGTTCAGACTCTTGGTCTCGACGTAGTTGGTAACGAAACGGCGCAGCTTATCGGCCAGTGCATAGAGGTCGGTCTCGCCGCCGGCGGCACGTTTCGCCAGCTCGACGAGTCTGGGGTCGGTGGTGTTAATCATCAGGTTCGATTCGAGGTATTCGGCGAGGTCCTTGTTGGCGTCCGGTTCCCGTGTTTCCGAGTTGTCCGCGCGGGCTGAAGCCCGCGGCTCGTGCTGTTTGTGGGACCGACTTTCCAGTCGGTCGTTCGGGTGCAGATCCGCGCGGGCTGAAGCCCGCGGCTCGTCAAAGTCGTGGGATTGACGAGAGACCAGCACCTCGATCGACCCATCCGCACGCTTCGTCACCGATTGCATGCCCGTCGTGGGTAGCTCCGTCAGATCTACATCCGGGTTTGTCGTGCGGATGCGATACTTGACCCGCCGCGCGGATTTCGGATCGATCTTTCTTTTGGCCTTGATGACCGTTTTCATAAACACTTCCGGCGGAATGAAGTCCGCCAGGGCCGTGGCCTGATCGGTTGCGATCATCACCATGTCACCCAGCCCGGGCACCGGTATTTCGGCCTTAAGCACACGACCATCTTCGTCAACCCAGGAGACCGACTCGACGGAGCCAAACGGCGCATTCATCACCATCGTGACCTTCTGGCCGCGAATGCGCTTGCCGTGGTGTTCAAAATGCTCCCAGTCGCCCACCTTCGTGATCGCGCTGACTGAGCCATCCATGCGCAACTCGGGTGCATAGGTCTGAAGCGTGTACTCCGTGCCGGGTTTGAAGCCGCGGAGGAGGCCTTCCCTGAACATGCCCCACGTCATCAGCGCCCCTTTCGGATAATCGTAGGTCTGCGTCTGCTCCATGCCGTACTGGGAGGTCACGATGGTCACCCGGCCACCCTTGACGGTTCCCTTCGTTGCGGTCTTCATTACCGATACGGTCATTTCCGTGCTGAAGTTGACGGGGACACCCGCCAGCGTCTCCGTCGTGTGTTGCGCCATCTCGATTTTGATGGGCAGGTCAACCCGGCCGATCTCCATCTTCGTTGTGGTATCCGTGTGGATCAGTTTACCTTCACGGGCCATGGTCGAATGGGCATAGCCCATCTTGCCGCCGGCCATGTAGATCTCAGCCCATTCATCGCTGAAGCGGCCTCGCGGTGGATTGTTGGGGTCGATGGGGACCGCTGGCGCACCGGCAACCGGAACGATCCAAAAGGCAAGCCCCAACAGGAAAATGCCAAACCGTGCCATCTGCATGTCTCCTGAGTATGTCCCTACCCGACAGACTGGAAAGTCTGTCCCACAGGCCACTGCTCTGTCCCACACATTTGTGTGTTCCCCAGACCCTTGCAACGCATCGTATTGGTTTATCGCCAGAACCACTACAGGATTATTGCATAAAGCAGTGGCACACCGCTTGACCGCCTTGGAGGGGCCAACTATGCTGCGATGGTGCATTCGTTAGACCAAGGTGCGCACGTTCCGCTTGTGGCTGAGATTGACCACCAAAGAACCGCCGGGGTCAAACCGGGCGCGGCACTTCATCCGCTCGGCCCCATCGTGTATTGTGTGGCTGCGAGGAAACCTGCGGCCGCCCGCGCAATCGCGATCGTTGTCTTCGCCGGCTGTGTGGCGTTGTTGTCGGTGGCGGCCTGGCTCACGCCGGACACAAGGGGATTGGGAACGCACGAGCAATTCGGACATCCGCCGTGCACTGTAGTCTTGCTGACCGGCTACCCATGTCCCACGTGCGGTATGACGACGGCGTTCGCCCACGCGGTACGGGGTGAACTCCTCTCCGCGTTTCACGCCCAGCCGGCCGGGTTCGCCATGGCGCTCGCGACGATCCTCGCAGCCTGCGTGTCGCTAAGCGTCGTGTTTACCGGTAAGGTCTGGGCGGTGAACTGGTACCGTGTGTCGCCGGCGCGGGTGACGCTGGCGTTTCTGCTGTTGATTCTGGGCGGCTGGTTCTACAAACTGGCTGTGGGCATTATGTCAGGGACGCTGCCCGTGGGTGGATAAGTGGGTTGAGCAGCGCTGACCGGAAACGGGAGACCACGCCAATGCCGTTAAAGGAACTTCGCCTCATCCTGCTGGCCCTGCTGCCGCTCGCCGCGTCCTGCAACCTGCTGACGCCGATCGTGTTTATCGGCGAGCACAAGAAAAAGGTATCGCCCGAGTTCGACAAGCTGGCCAACAAGCGGGTGGTGGTTCTGGTCTGGACGGACCCGTCAACCTTGTTCGACTATCCGCACGCCCGGTTTGAACTGGCCACGTACATCGGCGAGAAGCTGTACACGGAGATGGCCCAGCGGAAATTGGACGCCGACGTTGTCGATCCTCGTGACGTGGAGGATTTCCTACAGCAAAACGTCAACGCACAGATCGATCCGCAGGCGGTCGGTCGGGCGTTTGACACTGATTATGTGATCTATCTGGAGGTGCTCAAATTTCAGATGCGCGACCCCGAGCAGCCGCAGTTTCTGCGCGGTGTGATCCATGTCTCCGTGTCCGTGCATGACGTCCGTGCGGACCCGGATCAGCTTCGGCGCTATGAGCTGGCACCGGTGCTCTGCAGGTATCCGGAGGGATCTCCCCTGCTGATGACCGCCATCAACTCACCCTTGATTCGCGAAGCCACCTACCGCAAACTCGCCGAGCAGGTTGCAAGGAAGTTCTATGAACACACCGTTGATCTCTAGGTGTATATGCGTGGGGGATTGCACGAGCCGCGGGCTTGAGCCCGCGCGGACATCCGCGCGGGCTGAAGCCTTGCTATTACCCACATCTTCCGAGCCGGTGCAGCCGGATCGGAACCTTGTCCCGGAGGGACATTTGACAATAGCCCAGCGATTTATCGCTGGGAACGTGGTGTTCGTGGACGATCCCAGTCCCGTAGGGACGGCTGAATGCCGCTTATCCGTTCAATCGTCCCTACGGGACTGGGATACTGTCCGGCAACGTTATCCCAGCGATGAATCGCTGGGCTATTCTCACTTGTCTCTATGGGGCACCTTTGGAAATGTGGGTAATAGCAAGGCTAAAGCCCGCGGCTCGGGGGGACCGTGGGTTGTTCTGGTACTTCTGGCCTGCCTGTCACTCGGCGGATGCACCTATTCCGGCGGAGAGTTGCTATACCTTCTCGGGATTGGACGGGGGGAGAAGGTTGAGGCCAAGTTCCGCCTGACCGAAGGTCCGATCATGATCCTGATCGACGATGTGTCGCAGCGTCCCGACGGGGCGATGGCCACCCGATACCTCTTTGACGAGCTGGCCCAGGAGCTGCTCAGGCACGAGGCGGCGACGAAGATCATCCCGCAAGAAACGCTCGTGCATCTGCGGCAATCGATGCCGAACTTCGAGAAGCGCGGGTGTCGCGAGATGGGTTTACAGGCCGGGGCCCGGCAGGTCCTTTGGGTTGAGGTTCAAGACCTCTTCGCTCAGGAACAGATCCATGACGCCACGACGGCCGCCTACTTCAACGTGACCGTCAAGGTCATTAACGTGCTCGAGGAGAAAAGGCGCTCGCGCGTGCGTCTCTGGCCGACCAGCCCTGGCGGACATCCCGTCGCCGTGAGCATGACCGGCAGCGAGGTGGGCCTGGCGAAGACCAAAGATGCGATTTCCAAGGAGATCGCGGGCAGGCTCGCCGTCGAGATCGCAAAGCTCTTTTACGACCATCGCCTGGGCGACTTCGAACGCGAAAAATGACACACATCGGTCATTTGTTTGACGGCTCAGCGGGGTGGGAGCAACGCGTCGGCATATCTCAATTGCTCGATCGCCTGCCGCGTGATCGGTATGTCAACAGCCTGGCCGCGGTTGAACCCGCAGCGAGAGCGCCGCTTCGCCATCTGAACCGGCCGGTCGAGGTGCTCCCTCGATTTACGGGGCTTTACGCATTGAGCGCTCCAACCGTCTCGCGTTTTGTGGGGCAGCGCGGGATTGACTTGATTCATGCCTGGGGCGTGCACGCAGCCGCGGCGGCACGGGCTGCGATTGCAG
>JBARRC010000790.1:0-5586 GCA_049644045.1 Phycisphaerae bacterium | reverse complement strand
ACCGTGCAGTCGCTGCCGTCGTCGCAATCCTCGTCGACCAGGCATTCGACGCCTTCACACGTGTCCGTGTCATCGTTACAGAACTGACCCGGGCAAGGATCGGTACCGGCCTGGCAGGAGCAGCCGTCGCACGTCTCTGCCCCGTTGCAAAACAGGCCGTCGTCACAGTCGGTATCGAACTCACATTCGCAGCAGACGTCGTTGACCTCGTCGCAGATCTGCCCCGGACACGGATCGCTGCCCGCCTGACAATCCAGGGTCGAGTGGCAGGTCTCGGCACCGTCGCAGAACAGGCCGTTGTCGCAATAACCGTTGTTGGGCGTGTTGTCGCACGAATCCGTGCCCTCGTTGCACGAGTCGTCCGTGCAGCCGACGCCGTCATTGCAATCCGGCGCCGTGCCCGACTGACAGTCGCTCACGTCGTCGCACCACTCGGCCCCGTCGCACCACAAGCCGTTGTCGCAATTGGCGTCGTTGGCCACGTTGTCGCACGAGTCAGTGGACTCGTTGCAGGAATCGTCCGTACAGGCAATACCGTCATCGCAATCCGGAGCCGTTTCCGTCTGGCAGTCGTTCACGGCGTCGCACCACTCGGCCCCGTCACACCATAGGCCGTTGTCGCAGTTGACGTCGTTCGCGACGTTGTCGCAGGAATCGGTACCTTCGTTGCACGAGTCGTCGGTGCACGCCACGCCGTCGTCGCAATCGACGGCCGTACCGTCCTGGCAACTGCCGCCGACGCAGGTTTCGGCACCATTGCAGTACAGCCCGTCATCACAATCACCGTCATCATAGCACTCCGGCCCGGCGCTCACCGCAGGCACGTGATCCATAATGCAGTGGATCGCCCCAGCCGCGCTGATGATCGAAGTACAGTCAACGTCGACGATCGTGCGGTTGGGGAAGGCCGTCTGGAAGACCGATAGCGCGGTCGCGTCCTCGGGGACGTTGAATGTCGATACGAGGACCACGTCGTTCATAACGACCGCGTTGGTGTAGGTGTAATGCACCCCGCCCGAGTTCCAACCCGGGGTACGGTATACCGTGTACCCCTTCGATGTGAGATCACTTACAGCGTTCTCCGTGATGGTGTACGGATCACCCGTCGAACTGGAGTACTCCCCGACTATGATCTCACTGTCCGACACGGGAAGCATCCACATGTCGATGTGCCCGGTGGCGTCGAAGCTGCTGGGGAATCGATCGTACATGGTCAGATCGAGGTTGAAGTGCTGATCGATGATGTCCGCAACGTCCTGCTCGGACATGCCGGAGTTCTCTTCGAGGGTCAAGGTGCTCATGAAGGCGTCCGTACCGGCCACATGGAGATTGCCTCCGCCGTGGGTAAGGTCCATCAGGGAGACAGTCTCGCTCCAAAGGCTCCCGACGTAGGCCGGGAAGGCGTTGTCGTAGGGACGTGGACGATTGTACTCGAAGTCCACGATTTCCCGCACATCATCGTTGACGATAAAGCGCGGGCCGTAATCGCGGATCCATCCCGTATCCGTCGTGTAGGTGATGAACTCCACCTGACCCATATCAGCCCCGGCTGAGGTCAATGTGGATGTGGCGCTGGACTGCTGGGAGCTGCCCGTCACCACAACGTAAACGATGGCGTCCGGATCACCCGTGGTGACGCCAACCGTCATATCGGTGAGGATGCTGTTGTACGATCCCCATACAACAAGCATCCCTTCGTTGTCGTCGTACTCGGCCGGTGTGTACATCACAGGCAACGGTACGCATTGGTCGTTCACCTCGTCGCACGACTGCCCCGGACACGGATCGCTGCCCGCCTGGCAGAAGCCGCCCACGCAGGTCTCGGCGCCGTTACAGAACAGACCGTCGTCGCAGTCCGAATCGTAATCGCACTCATAGCACGTGTCGGTGCCCTCATCGCAGAGCTGTCCTGGGCAGGGATCACTTCCGGACTGGCATTCACCGTAGGCGTCGCAGCTCTCGGCCCCGTTGCAGTAGAGGCCGTCGCTGCAATCGCCGTCCACCAGGCAGTTGCACGGCGGACACGGACCGCCGCAGTCGATCTTGTCCTCGCCCTGGTTCTGGATCCCGTCGTCGCAGGTCGGCTCGCCGCCACCGATCGCCCAGATCTGGACGTCGTCGATGTTCCAGCCGCTGAACTGCCACGAGCTGTCCGTGGTGCCCATCGTCCAACGGAGGTACACGGTCGGTTCGTCATCCGCGATCGATGAGATATCGTACTCCTGCAAGCTCCACGACGAGTCCTCGATGTGGGAATCGGGGTTCGAGAAGATCGTCGTCCAACTGCTTCCGTTGTTGCTCACGCGAATGTACGCGTGGTCGTAGCTATTGCGTTCGACATTGAGCCATCGCTGGAACTTCAAGGTGACCTCAGACAGGCCGGTGCAATCGATCGCGCCGGAAGTCAGGTGCGTCTCCGTGAGGCTATTCTCGTAATCGCCGGACAGATTGTAGCCGTAGACGTTGCTGCCCGTGTACCCGCTGGTCGGGTCGGGATTGCCGTACTGCCCGCCACCGCCGGTTGGCTGACCCCATTCCCACAGGCCCTGAGTGGTCCAGCCGGGATTGGTGTCCATGGTCCACTCGTACTGGATGGCGGGACCGGCTACGCAAATGTCGTTGATCTCGTCGCACGCTTGCCCCGGACATGGATCAGTCCCGGCCTGGCACTGGTTGTTGGCGTCACAGGTCTCGGCGCCGTCGCAGAACAGACCGTCATCGCAGTCGCTGTTGTCGTAACACTCGATGCACCGATCATTGACTTCATCGCAGCCGAGGAAGCCTACGCAGGGGTCCGTGCCGGCCTGGCATTCGCCATAGTCGTCGCAGACCTCGGCGCCGTTGCAGTACGCGCCATCGCTGCAATCGCCGTCGAGCAGGCAGCTGCACGGAGGGCATGGCCCGCCGCAGTCGATCTTGTCCTCGCCCTGGTTCTGGATGCCGTCGTCGCAGGTCGGCTGGGCACCCGTGCCGTACACGCGGACCGACGGGTCGCCGAAGACGTGCCAGCAGTTGAATTCGGTTACACCGCTGCTGCCGTACTCGTCCATCATCTGGCACGAGCCGGCGTAGCACAGGGCGCCGAAGCTGAAGTAGCTTTCGTCCACGAGCCGGTCGATGGACTCATCCTGGGCGCACATCGGCGGGCTCCAGGACTGGCTGATCGACGAACCGTAGAAGCCGATCGCCCCGGTGGGCTCGGAGCCGTTAGTCGCCTGCAGCCAAGCCTCAGCGAAGCAGTCCGTATAGTTGTCGAACTCGCCATTGTTGCAGGCTACGGAAAAGATGAACGGCAGCATATTATCGTTGGCCAGGTTGTTGACATCGGTGTTGTTGAAACCGGTGGTGCTCCATGAGGTGGGACTACCGTGCCCGCAATAGTTACCGATGCCGCGCCCGGCGTTGAGAGCGTTGGTCACATCGGTATCCGTTGCACCTACCGTGGCGTAGAGCCGGTCCACCGTGGTGTAGCCGTAGGCGAGTAGGTCAGCGCGTATGTTGTCGACGTGCTCGTAGTCATACTCGCCGTCGTCACCCGTACCCTCGGCAGAGGCAACGCCGAACCCCTTCTTGAACCAAGACTGCTGCGTCGCAGGCAGGGTCTCGTACTCGATGGTCCGCAACACCTGAGTATCGACCTCGGCAGCGCTCTGGGCCGAGAAACGACCTATCACGATGTCCGGGTAGTCGTCGCTACCCGCCACCTTCGAATAAGTCGGATCGGATGCGCCGCCGGAGGCGCTCGGCGTGGCCACCTGGGCTTCGTCACCAACGAGCAGGACGAACGCCAAGTCGCCGGTGTCGTACTCGTTTTGGATGTAGTTCGCGATCGACGTCGCGTTGTTGCCGATGGTGCCCACGGCCACTGCCGTTGTGGATATGCCCATCGTGCTGTTCTTGTGATCTACCAGCGGCTGGATGTTGGACACCCAGGAATCGTAGTAGATGATCAGCATGTCGCCGGTTTCACCCAGCGGCGTGTAACGCGTCTTCGTTTCGGTCTCATAGTTGAGGAAGTGGCCTCTGTAGATCTTGTGAAACGCGAGACTCACATCATCAGGGCGGAAAGGACGATTCTTGACGTTGACCTCTCCTGCCCTTGTCTTGACTACCTCAACGGTTACGCCAGTGTAGACCCGTAACGTACGGGTAACCGGGTTGTACTGGAAGGGATGGAGCTTAACCACCACGCCACGGTAGTCACGCAGGATGTACGGCTTGCGCAGGGCGACCACCTCGCTCGGATAGAACGCGTCGGTGTCATACTCCTTTCCGAAGGTGTAGGGCACGTCCGCAGGGTTCACCTTACGAGAAATCACTCCCTTGGATGGGGGTACATCTACGCCGGGTATTTCGTAGTAGTCCGACTTGAGAACGTGCGCGACCATCTCGGCATCATTTGGAATGATGATGCTCCGGCAGACGTGGGGCAGTTCCGGAGCGCCGACCACCTCCTTCATTACGCTCTCTTGCCCCAGCAAGATCTTCTTGTAGGTCTTCCTGTCAATGCGGACGAGGCTCTCCGTAAAATCGCCCAACCTGTAGTCAAGGACGATGCGCTCCCCCGTGTCATCCGCGATGTTTATGCTCACGGCGTCTTCGGCCTGCCCCGGGAGCTTTGCCTCCACTTCCAATGGTTCAACCGCCTGCGCTCGAGGCAAAGCGGACCAGGCCAACACGGCTAAACCAACTCCCAGCAAGGCAATCCTTGCCGATGAGTACCTCCATTTGATCACTTGCAGCATCGTTTTCATTTCTCCGATCCTCCCATGAAGTTAGTACGTGCCGCTCGCCGGCACCGATTGCGCGACGGAACGGCTCGAAACAATATGTAATAGCGACGACGTTCTCCGCATTCGCGATACGTCGGACAAGGTGGTTGATCATTTCCACAACAGCAGCAACAGGAAGTCCTCGATCGCGCCGCACACGTGGGTCATCAGACACCCACATCCCCTCTTACTAACGGGGCGCTGTGCCCAAGATGGCGCGCCGATCCTTGGGGCTTCCCGCATGTCGCAGGCGGCGTCCCACTGATAGGGTTCAAACACGCCAATGGTGCTGGCTAGATGGACTCCACCGCTTCCGGTGCACAAAAGACCGCACCGTTTTGCGCGTTAAGCATCTCACGGCGAGCCGACAGCTCACCGTAGTACGCCCGCATCTCAGAAGGCAGTTGTGCTCCACCGAACCCGACCGCGTGACCGCGCGCGCCGCACCGACCTTTCGGACATCTGACTCTGCGTTTCGCCTTCGGATTCTTCTTGGTTGCTTTGTCGCTTCTCTGCCTGTTTGCGAATCGCGATGACCTAACGCGAGATGATCCGCCATCGCGAACGTGCGATCACACTTCAAGACACTCGAGCTCCTTCCCGGCTTCTCAACAGTACCCGCACCCTCGTTAGATTACAGGATTCCATGCGTGACTGGAAGCGCGTTTTTCTTGAACTCGTGATCCCCGAACCGCTGAACATTCGCCACGGAACATTCGGTTTTTACACTCTGCCACCAGCCACGCCTTGACCACTGAGTAAACCACGCTCAAGCCCGCTCGTCCAGCTTTTTTCAGCGATGACGGTGAAGTGC
>JBARRC010000789.1:0-1820 GCA_049644045.1 Phycisphaerae bacterium | reverse complement strand
GGTGAGCGGATAGTCGCGGGCGGCTTTGCGTCCCCGAACCGTGGTCATCTCTTCATGCACGCTGGAGAGACGTGGATCCACCTGGACAACCTTGTCGCCAGCGACGGCTGGTCAGGTCCGCCAGTCGCCATAAGTGGTGCATATGCCGTGCTGGGCGGTGGGGTGGCGGCGTATGTCTACTCCGCCGAAGGGAGCATCCCCACGGTATCCGTGTGGGGGATGAGTGTCATGACCCTGATAGTTCTAACCGCCGCTACAATCCTCCTGCGCCGGGCACGGCATCCCGAGTCGATCCCGCGCGGTGTCGGTTAAGAGCAGCAAACTACCTGATCCTCTCGTCCAGGACGGCGGTTCCTGTGAGTCCGACATGCGGGGGGTACGTGTCGGATAATGTATTGTCGTCGGTAGCCGTGTAAGAAGTTGTTATCGGGTGGCGCAGCTCAATTGAGCATCTCGTGTAAACCGATAGAATACCAGCTTTCGACCGGAGAGTTGGGCTACGGGCTCCGCACTTCGGGCTGACTTCGGGCTGAGCGTTTCTTCGATTGCGCCCTTACATTAAAGGAAACGGAACGATGAATAGGAAGATGACGAGTTGGACCACGGGATTGGCTGTTATGTTGGCCGCCGGCTTCTTGACACCAGTCGCGGCGGCGAAGGAGCGGTTGTTTACACTCGTTGCGACCGTTCCGGACGACGTGTTTCTTTGCGTGGCCGGGCGGCACAACCCGGAACGGAAATTCCTCGATGACTACTGGTCCGAGGTGATAGATGCGCTGAAAGAATCCGGCATCGGCCCGGAACTCATGGAGCTGCTCGGTTCTTCTCTGGGTCTGGGCGAGGAGCAGCGCGCCGAGGTGGATCGTCTCAAAGAGCTAGCCTCACAACTGCTCGACGGTGTCGACTGGGAAAAGTTGGCCGGTGGCGAGATCCTCTTCGCCGAACGGATGAACAAACCCATCCGCATCGGTAAAAACCTCACCATGGGGCCGCCCGACATGGTCTGGCTGGTTCGCGGTAGCAAAGGGAGCGCGTCACAGAATTACGACGGGCTCGTCGCGATCCTTCAGGCCATCGTGGCAGAGGTCAATAAGGCCGCTGGCGAGGAGGCGTTGAGCGTGGACAAGACCCCGCGCCACGGCGCCAAGGTTGCGAGCGTGAATCTGACGGCCAAGGTTCACCAGGCTCCCCCTTTCTCGCTTGCCGTCGCATCACATGGTGATGTGATCGCAATTGCCGTGGGTGACAAGATTCTCGGCGAAGTGCTCGGCCTATTGGAAGGCAACGGCTCGAAAAAGTCTCTCGCGGCCAACCGGCGTTTCAACGAGGCGTTTGCCAAGCTTCCGACGGCTGAAGACGAGATGATCTTCTTCGATATGCAGGCCATGCTCAAGTCAATCCGAGCGCTCGCCGAAGAGGCCGTCGCCGAGATACCCTCCACCCCGGAAGACGCTACCACCAACGCGTATTTCAGCGAGGAGGCCAACAAACTCGCCGCCAAGGGGGTCGAGGCTTATCAGCAGAAGGACTACAAGCAGGCGCTCGAGTACACCAAGCAGGCGCATGAGGTCGCGCCGACCGATTCCAGGGTCATGTACAACCTCGCCTGTTTCCACGCGATGCTCGGGCACAAGGACGAAGCTTTGACCTGGCTGGATAAGGCTGTGGACGGCGGGTTTAACGCGCCCAAACAGATTTCACATGACAGCGACTTGAAGGCCCTTCATGATGACCCACGGTATGAGACGGCGCTGGCCAAGGCCGCCAAACATGTGGCCGGGGAGGGCGAGCCGGGTGCCGAGGCCGCGATGTGGAAACAG
>JBARRC010000788.1:0-9781 GCA_049644045.1 Phycisphaerae bacterium | reverse complement strand
AGACGTTGATCAGGGCACCTGCGCCACAACCTTACCCGTGTCAAGGAATACGCTGTGCCGAGAATCCTTTCTCGGCACCTGCCAGAGGACCGAGAAGGGATTCTCGGTCCAGCGGTCAGGTTCGCTCACCGGGTTCGGTCAGCCTGTGGACTGTAAGTCCTTGTCGATTTCCGGTAGAATAGAAGCCAGAAAAGAGGCCGGATGCGTGTCCCCATGCGATAAAGCAATGAACATGCCATGTGCGCGCGACGGGCGAAGACCCTTTACTACTGAAGGAGGGAACCATGTACTACCAAATCCGAAATAGTTGGAAAGCTCACCGGACCCGGGCGGCGGGTATCGCGTTGGTAATCCTGGTGGCGGGTGGTGTGCCGGCAGCCACGGAAGCCCGGCTTCAACCGCAGCCGGGTCGCGTCAGCAACGGCACGCGTGACGTGGTGACCTCAGCTATGCCCGTCCAGCCCACCGCGCTTCCGGGAGATGATACGCAGACCGGCGCCAGATCCATCATCTACGTGGACACCGCCGCTACCGGTGCCAACAACGGTACGAGTTGGGAGGACGCCTTCAACGATCTTCAAAATGCGCTGTATCTCGCAATCCCCCACACGCAAATCTGGGTGGCGGATGGGACGTATTGGCCATCAGCCAGGGCAAACCCTTTCGATCCCCGTAGCGTCACCTTCCAGCTTATCAACGACATTATGATCTACGGCGGCTTCGCCGGTGGGGAAGCCACGCTCGCAGAGCGTAACCCGGCCGCCAACATCACGATCCTAAGCGGCGACCTCTATGACAATGACCACAGCGGTGGTGACAACAGCGAGAACGCCTACCACGTCGTGACCGGCATAAACAGCGCCCCGACAGCCATTCTGGACGGCTTCGCCATTATCGCAGGCAACGCGAATGGCGTGTTGCCTGATATGCTTGGCGGAGGTTTCGTAAGCATCAAAGGCAATCCCACGATCGTTAATTGCAGGTTCCTGGGGAACTCAGCCCTGTTCGGCGGCGGGATGGCCAATTCATTCGGCAATCCGACGCTGACGAGCTGCGTGTTCAGCGGCAATACGGCCACCATCGCCGGTGGCGGGATGTTCAATGATGACTTCAGCCGGCCCACACTGAACCACTGCACTTTCTCGCTCAACCAGACCGACGGCGATGGTGGCGGAATCAAGAACGGCCTATCGGGTGTCAACAGCCCGAGACTGAAGAACTGCATCCTTTGGGGCAACATTGCCGACGCAGACGGTGATTCAGGCGGACCCTACTTCAACGGGGACGCCCAGATTCACTCCGAGACCGCTGAGAGCGGGATTCCCGTCGCTCATTTCAGTTGTATCCAGGACCTGCTCGGGGCGATTGTCGTGGGCGGCGGCAACATCGGGGAGGACCCGAAGTTCGTCGATGCCGACGGTGACGACGACGAACCCGGTACGTTGGATGACAATCTCGAACTGGACCGTTTCTCGCCCTGCACCGACGCGGGCGATTCGACGGCCGTGCCGGACGATGTCACCGATGTCGACGGCGACGATGACACCACCGAGAGACTGCCTCTGGACCTTGCATGGAAGGATCGCTTCATCAATGATGGCGAAGTGCCGGACAGCGGGCGAGGGGCTCCGCCGGTCGTGGACATGGGTGCATACGAACACGAGCCGGACTGCAACGAAAACGGCATCCCCGACTTTGATGATATTTGGGTGACGAGCGACGACTGCAACTACAACGAGGTCCCGGACGAATGCGAGATCGACGAGACCAGCCCCGGCGGACCATTCTTCTGCCCCGCGGGCAGCGACATATGCGATCCGGATTGCAATGAGAACGGCATCCCCGACGTTTGTGATCCGCCGGACTGCAATGAGAACGGTGTGCCGGACGAATGTGATCTTGCAGACTGCCCCTGCGATCCTGTGTGTGAGCCTTGGTGTGATGACTGTAACGGCAACGGGCAGATTGACGAGTGCGATATCACCTACTGTGGTGGTTCGCCGGATTGTGATGACTGCAACGACAACGGCAGACCCGACTGGTGTGACATCGAGGATGAAACATCCCTGGATGAGGAGGAACCGTACGGAGTTCCGGACGAATGTATCGAGCCTCTCAGCAGTGGCCATTGGACCGATGACATCTGGGGCCTCGGCGGCACATACCCCGACAACGACGGGGGCGTTCCGGGGCTGCACGTCACGTTAGAAGGTGCCGCCATTGTCGTTGATGAAATGATCGAGGTCGAGTCACTTCGACTTGACTACGGCACCATGCTCAACGTCGACTGGCCCGACCCGGGGCTCGGCGATTTCAGCGTCGGCACCGGCAACATCCGAAGTAGAGGAAACATTCGGGTAGAGGACCACACCGTTACTGCGGGCGGTATGCAGCTCGGCGACGAGGGCGCGCTGAAAGTAGCGGAAAACGCGGTGATCGACCTTACCGGTGGCCGACTCACGGTTGGCTACGGTGCAATTTTCGAAGCCGATGATCCGCTCGCCCCTGTGGTGGCCACGCTGACCGCCGACCATATCGAAATACTGCCCACCTTCCCTGGCGCGGAGTCACAGGTGACGCTGATTGACGAAATGACGGTAATGACGGCAGGCGATTTTGTGATGGATGGGACCGACGTTCAAATCTTCTGGACCGGGGCGAACACAGCCTCGACCCGCGGCGGCAAGACACCGCCGATTCTGAAAACCGGACCCCACCAATCATCACGCTCAGCCGAAGGACGATCCAACGGCAGAGCGCTCGTGAACACGCCGCTGAGCGTGGGTGGCGACTTCCGAATACTTAACGCGGCTAAGGTGTGTGCCGGGTGCGACGCTGAACCGTGTTTCTGCCACGACTGCTATCCCGAACAGTGTGACCGCTATACACAGACCAGAGTCGAGGGCCGTTTCGACAACCAGAGCAGGTATTCGAGCCTGTTCGACTGGGCCAACGGTGGTCTGGTGCTGGCCGGTGGGACTGAGGAGGACCCGCTGACATTTGAAGTCGCCGGTATCGACCTGGGCAAGATTCTCGAGGGGTTCGAGACGAGCGAGGACACCAACGCCGAGAGCTTCGCGGGCGGCGAAACGCACACGAACTTCGCCATGGGGCTTATCGAAGTGGCCCCGGACAGCTACGTGACGTTCAAAAACGATTACGTGAACACGGTCGGGTCGGCCGGCTGTGCCGAGGCGTTGTACGTGCGTGTGCTGAAGCTCGGCGCGAACTCCACCATCACGCTCGACAACTGCAATGTCTACTACGAAATGCTCGAAGAGGGCGTGGATGCAAACATCGTCGAGAGCGGATGTGGTGGATTGCAGGAGGTCTGCGACTTCACGCCGGGACCAAGAGATGTGTGCCTCACGCATATCCTCGTCGCTCACGACGGTCTCAACGACTTCTCGAACCTGTGCGCGACACCCGATGGCCCCACGCCGGTCATGTGCGAGGGCGGCCCAACGGAGTTCGGCTCAGACGCTTGGTACGCCTATACCGCGACCTGCGACGGTCTGCTAACCGTGGATTTGTGCGAGAATGAGGGCTTCGACGGGTTACTCGCACTCTATACGGATGAGACAAACACCTGCCAATGCCCGGCCGACGCTTCCACTCAATGGGGGCCTTGTGACGACGACGGCTGTGGAGAGACCAACGGTCCGCCGACGATCACTACGTTCGCCCAAGAGGGCACCTGCTACACGATTCGCATCGGCGGGCGGGCACCGGTCGGACAACCCGAAGAGGGCGCCCAGGGTGAGGGGCAATTCGAGATCACTTGCGAGCCCTCCACGTGTACCAAAGCGAGTCCACCAGTGCTCGATCCGCGCGTACCTGATACCGGGAATGGGACCAGGAACCGCTATCTCTCGTTTTCGGCCGGCGACGCCGGACGTTCGCAGGCGGTCCGGGTGAGGCTGACCAGTCTGCCGCCGCCGTATGACTACGCGAACGGGCGGACGATGTGGGTCAAGGGGCCTTTCCCGGTCTCGGAGTTGCCCGGTGATCCAGGGCCCTCACCGCCGACCTTCCTGGCTGCGGAGCTGGGGTGCCAGGGAGATGCACACTATGCGGACTGGACCACGTATGGTGTCGTCCACGTGTATGACGTGAGCCTCATTCCGAGTGCCATGTATGACGTCCAGGTGATTGATGAGAGTTGTGGGCTGGATCTCGAGATCGCCTACTCGGATCCGTTGGAGATCAACACAAGCCTGTGGGGTGACGTGGTTTCTGATTGTCCTGGAATACCCTGTGGTCCACCGAATGGTGTCGCCAACTTCGACGACATCTCGTCGCTCGTCGACAAGTTCAGAAACCTACCGGGTGCGCCGCAGAAGTCGCGGGCGGATATCGCAGGTGATCCGCCGCTCGGTATTCCGGACCAGCTCGGCAACTTCGTCGACATCTCGTATTGCGTCGATGCATTCCGTGGCTTGCCGTATCCGTTCGAGGGGCCGCCGGTGACTGATCCGTGTCCGTAGCGCGTTGGCGTTTGATGGGCTTGGGAGTGGATACTTGGAGACGACGCGCCCGAGCTTGCTTCAGCGGGTCAAGGACCCGCGCGATGATGAAAGCTGGCGGCAGTTCTTCCAGATTTATCAGCCGCTGCTCTACCGCTACGCGCGGGCACGAGGACTGGGCCGCGAAGACGCCGAGGAGCTGACACAACAGTGTCTGGCCCTGCTCACCGAGAAAATGCCCACCTTTGAGTATTCGCGCGAGAAAGGCGGGTTCAAGTACTGGCTACACCGCATCGTGAACAACAAGATCAACGATTTCTTCAGGAAACGGCATATCCCGGTCGCACAGAGCGCCGACTTGCGCCGCCCTCAAGAGCGCGAGCCTTCCCCTGACGAATTGTGGGAACAGCATTGGCAGAAAAAGCACCTGCAATACTGCCTCAAACAGGTCCAGCCCGAGGTGGCCGCCATCACCTATCAGGCCTTTCAATACCATGTGCTGGGCGGCTGGCCCGTCGAGAAAGTGGCCGAGACGTTCAAGATCAGCGTGGACCAGGTCTATACGGCCAAGTCGCGAGTCACTCGAAGGCTGCGCGCCAAAATGCGTGAGCTACTGGGCGAGTAAAGAGAGGCCCGAAGCAGTCGACACCAGGGTGAACCGGACTACGTTTTCCCAACGTCATGGCACCGCTTCGGACCTCGGGCGGGAGCGTGCCAAGTCGCCGGTGGCGACCTGGTGGCCCATCGGTTGGAGCATCATTGACCGTACCCCACAGGAACCACTCAGAGGGTGGTATCGGTGGAGACCCTGCCTCCAGGTACCGTTGGTCGTTGCCCAGGGGTTCATACGAGCGACGCCCGGATTTCTGTCACGGAATTGGTTTTTCTCGGAGACCAGCGGGCACGCGCTGGAAATGTCCCTGCCCACATGATTCATGAAGCCGCATCAAACGATGCAAGCTTATGTAGCGTCACCCCTTATAGGTAACGTGATCTCGCTTCCTCGACGGCGGCCGGAGGTAACGAGAGAACCAGTCGATCACCGAACCGTCCGACGATTCGCCCGTCTGCTTGGCAGACCCGGTCTGGTTCTCGTGTTCACTGGAAGCATCTGGTCTAACCGCGCTGCCCTTCAAGGCATTACGCCGCTGAGAGACGGCAAACAAGTACCGCAGAACCATCGCAGGTGTTTGTCCGGCGATGGTCATCGCCCGGTCATAATCACGCTCAGCCGCCTCGAACTCGCCGAGCCCGATGTAGTGATCACCACGGACTGCGAGGGCGTCGGCATGGTCGGGTTCCAGCTCGACCACATGGGTGAGGTCGGTGACGGCCCCCAGCAGGTTCCCCAGGTCCGCTCGGGCGCTCGCCCGACCCAGCAGCGCCACGATCAGATCGGGGTCGCCCTCGAGAGCGTCATCGAACGCTGACGTTGCCTCCACTGCCCGTTCAACATAGGCGAGCGCCAGCCCCCGTAGCGTACAGATCCACGCGGAACGCTCATCCAGCTTAACGGCGCGGTCGAGGTCGCTCAGGCTGCGATCGCCCTCACCGAGGAGAAGATAAGCGAGCCCGCGCCAAGCATATGTGTTTGGCTCCTCGGGCCGAAGCCGGAGAAGTTCCTCCACATCCTCCAGCATCTTGTCGTATTGTCCAAGCCGGCCATGGAGCGCCGCTTTGAGCTGTCGAGCCTCATAATCGTTGGGGCGCGCGGCCAAGCACGCGCCGGCAATCGGGAGAGCCGCATTCGGCTCCGTATCCCACAACTCTGCCGCTTGGCGCAACAGGACTGCAATCTGGTCCGTTTCACCGGAGGCGGACCCAGGCCAGTCCTCCGGGGCGATCGCCTCATAGAAGTCGTGCGAAGCCCGCCGGGCGATCCCGATCGGGGAGCCGGCCGCCGCGGTGCCGGCACCTTCGGAAACGCCCGAACTTACCTGACTCGGGAGTTGTGAACGCCTCGCCACGACGTCCTCCAGCATCGGCACGGCCGCTTCCGCCACCCGTAGCGGTCCACCAATCTCGAATGGCAGGACGCTGATCAGATTGAGGACCTTGTCCATGTCTTGCTTGGCCTCTTCGGCGGCCGCCGTTTGTGTCTTGACCTGGCTTTGCTTGGCCACCAGAGCCAAGCCGAGCATTAGTGCCACGACGACCGCGGCGGAGGCGAGTGAGGCGATTGGATGGCGCGCGATGAACTTCCGAGTCCTGGTGATCAAGCCGGCGCGTTTCGCTTTGATCGGTCGTTTGTCGAGAAAACGGCGGAGATCATCACGCAGTTCGCCGGCTGACCGGTAACGCCGCTCGCAATCGCGTTCGATGCATTTGAGGCAGATGGTCTCGAGGTCCACCGGGATCGCGGGGTCGTGTGCTCGGAGCGGCAACGGTTCCGAGGTGAGAATCCTGCTGATCACCTGTTCACGCGTTTCACCCGGGTAGGGGGGGCTGAGCGTGATCCACTCGTACATCGTCGCACCAAGTGAGTAGATGTCGGTGCGCGGATCCACCTGGACAGGCCCACCGCGAACCTGCTCCGGCGGCATATAGAGTGGCGAGCCGATCATCTCGCCCGTCATGGTGACACCCGGCTGTTCCAACAACCGCGCCAGGCCGAAATCGGATATCCGCATCCGACCGTCATTTCCCAGAATCAAGTTATGCGGCTTGATGTCCCGGTGGATGACACCTTGCTCATGGGCATACTCGAGAGCGTCGGCGATGGCGGCGATATGTTGCGCCACGGAAGCGAAATGCTCTTCCGACGTGCAAATCTCGAACGGCGGATGCGACGCCCCGGCCGATTCACCTTCCACGGGTTGGGGGGGGGTCGGCGGGGCTGGCACGGTTGAATCTGCATCGCTCTTCCCGCTGTGAGGGGAACGGCTCAGCGGGACCGTGTCAGCGAGATCGGATGTGGCCGTATCGGCAGCCTGATGAGCACGGCCTTCGGCGATGATCGCATTAAGCCCGCGACCCTCGATGAACTCCATGGCATAGTAGAAGATGCCGTTGTCTTCCCCCTGGGCGTAGATCGGCACGATGTAAGTATGGTGAAGTCGCGCGGCCGCCTGGGCCTCACGTTGGAAACGAAGCACGGACGTCGATGACGAACTGACCTGGCGACCCAGCACCTTCACGGCCACGATTCGCTGGAGCGAGCGCTGCCAGGCCTCGTATACCGTCCCCATCCCACCGCGACCGATCTCGCAGCGGAGTTCAAAGTCACCGAGAACCAGTGGATCCGACACTTCGCCGGGCGAGGCTGGTTTACGTACGCTGGGCCGTTCACCGGCTGAACCTGAATTGTGAGGTCTATCACTCACCGGCGATGGCCACTTCATCTTTACAAGTGCGGCTCGATCCCGCAGCGATCGCACTGCCCACAGGCGATACCCACCCTATTATCTTAACAGACGCGTCGAGCCGCGTGGAGTTTGCAAGAAATTAGTAATTTCATGCCGGCCCCTAAGCGGGGACATCGCCTTCATCAGCCGTCCTACCGTAGTCTGCGCCGGGACCAGCCTCATGGCCATTGCAATTCCACACGACGTTTATAACCGCTGGACACAAAACCAGATGCGGCCGCCACCTGCCCGATCCGCGTTGGGGCTGGTCGGCACAACCAACCGGCCGTCTTGTCTTTGGATCGGCGCGCGACCCTTTCGTCAGAGAGGGATTCGATCAGGAGGGAGTAATATTGAGGTACCACCCGGCGGGATGAAGATCGGAATGAATAATGCGGGCCATGCTTCCTTGGTGCGACGCGTTCGTGGAATGTGAAAAAAGGGCACCCCGGCTCCGTTTTCCGGTTACCGGGGTGCCCTCCGTACGTTTTCGCTGGACCGAGAATCCCTTCTCGGTCCTCTCGAACGTGCCGAGAAAGGATTCTCGGCACAGCATATGGTGCGCTTGCGCACCCTATCTCTTACGCCGTCACGGTCCGACGACGGAAGATCACGAGCGTCCCGGCTGACAGCACCAGCAACGTCATCACAACCAGACCCCATTCGGACACGGTGGGGATGTCGACCTTCGGCCCGTGCACCGGTCCGACGCCCACGCCGACTGGCGCAGTCCAAACCTCGGTCGTCAGACCGACCCCGTCCGTGACTCGCCACCCTACGTCGTGAGGATCCTGTTTGCTGTTGAAGCCAAAGATGAAGGTTCCGGCGGGCAACCCACCACCAACGCCGTTGTCGTTCCAGTGGATCACGCAGGGGCAGTTGCCGGCGGGACCCGGTGAAACGACTCCGTGCACCGTGAATCCTGGGTCGTGGGGCACGGGGTACCGGTCGATGGTAACGATCCAACCGGCGGGCGTGCACCAGTTTGTGTAGTTGTTGATGTTGCAGTCGTCCGTTCCAACCTCAACGTCCGTGATGTTCCCGTTGGGGTCCGTGACCGGGTAGGCGTACATGCGAGGATCGGCCCCAGCAGGTCCCGGGACACAACTGGTAACTCCTGTCCCGCCGCATATCGCACCGTCACACTGAACCGTCGGA
The DNA here is from genome assembly GCA_049644045.1 of Phycisphaerae bacterium. Taxonomy (GTDB): domain Bacteria; phylum Planctomycetota; class Phycisphaerae; order UBA1845; family UBA1845. The sequence continues at coordinate 813 of JBARRC010000788.1, read as the reverse complement.
CTCTGGGCCAGCGCCGGGCTGGCGATGGCAAGGGCGAATGCCGCCACTAATATCTTACGCATTGTTTTCTTCCTTCCTTAGTTACATTAGGGTCGCGAGGCCATCGATGATGACAAACAAGCTCTCTCGCGCCTATAAACCTTTTTGAATGTTCCCTCCGCGCACACGCGCGGATGCTACTCACTGTGGAAAAGATGTGTCGAAGCGCTCTGCTGCTCGACACTACGTGCGGTTATGTTCTGTTGGGCACCCGCTTAGATCGGAGGAGCACGGGGTTGCGATGCGGGGATGACGAAAAGTGGAAAACAGCAGAATGTCTGCGGTACGAGCCGTGTTCCTTCATCCGCCGATCCGGCCGCGGGGCGCGGCCGTGGGATCGCGACGCGAACATTGCTCAGGACCGTAACCAGCGATGCCGTGACATAGGCGACCAGGAAGGCTACGAGAACGTAGCCGAGCGCTCCGCCTATCCAATGGATGAGTGTGCCACCGCCTTGCGTGCCGGCCAGCAGGCCGTGGTGTAAGCCTAGCGGTTCGAAGGCGAGTTCAACGCCCATCCAGCCGACGCCCAACACATACGGGCTAAAGCCGATCCATCGCGTCAGGCGCGCGCCGAGATATGCGTAGAGCGCCGGAATCGCGGTCAGAAGTGCGAGCGCGCCGATGGAGGGTTCAACCGATAGGCCGGTACCCGCGACCGAGAAGGCAAACAGCGAGAACCCCCACACCGCACCGCTAAGTGTGGCGATGACCGGTCGGCAAACGCGGATTGCGAAAAACAGCGGAAGGAGCGTCAGCCAGCCCAGCCAGGAG
>JBARRC010000787.1:0-1519 GCA_049644045.1 Phycisphaerae bacterium | reverse complement strand
CTCGAACCCTATGCAGCCATCGGCGTCACGATCCTGCTTGTGACGCTCCTGACGATTATCATGTTGATTCTGGCCCACCTGGTGGGTCCGAAGCGCCGCGGCCCGATCAAGGACAGCCCGTATGAGTCGGGCGTCCCCCTGGTCATGGACACGCAACGACGCTTCAATGTTCGCTTTTATGTCGTCGCTATGTTGTTCTTACTGTTCGACGTGGAGATCGTCTTTCTATGGCCTTGGGCGCAGGTGTTCCACAAGGCGGCCACGACCGGGATGACCATCCCGCTCGAGGAGGGCGGTGAGGTCGGCAAGGGCTTCCTTCTGATCGGGATGGCCATCTTTTTCGCCCTGCTCGTGTTCGGCCTCTTGTACGAATGGAAGAAGGGGGCGTTTCAATGGGATTAGGGGTGGCGGGCCCGTCGTTTCAAGCTGGGAATGGCGACTTCCTCACAACCAAGCTGAGCTACTTGGTGGACCTGGTCCGCAAGAACGGTGTGAACTGGTCACGGAAGAACTCGCTGTGGCCTTTGCCGTTTGCGACGGCTTGCTGCGGTATCGAGCTGATGGCGACCGGGGCAAGCCGCTACGACATCGCCCGGTTCGGTGCGGAGGCCATGCGGTTTACGCCTCGCCAGTGCGACGTGTTCATCTGCGCGGGCCGCGTCTCGATCAAGATGATGCCCGTATTGCAGCGGCTTTATTTGCAGATGGCGGAGCCCAAGTGGGTGATCAGCATGGGCGCGTGTGCGAGTACGGGCGGCGTGTTCGATACCTATGCTGTCGTGCAGGGTATCGACCGGTTCCTGCCGGTTGACGTCTATCTGCCTGGTTGCCCGCCTCGCCCGGAGACGTTGCTTGAAGGTTTGATGGCCATTCAGCAGATCGTAGAGAACGACGGCGTCAAGAGCAGCAAGGAACGCGGTCGCGGTTTGCGCCTGATCCTGCAAGCGACCGCAACGGCGAAGACTGAAAAGGAGACAGACGGCTAACGTGTCCGGCGCGCCCCATACCATCGTCGATCTGCTTGTTGCTCAATTCCCCGACATCGATTTTGCGCCCGGGCCGCTGATGCCGCGGGAGAAAAAGGAGGACGAGCAGCTCTGTGTGCGCGTCCCGCCCGATCGGCTGCTCGAGGTGATGCGGTTTCTGCGCGAGTACGAGCCCTGCAAGTTCGAGCAGTTGTGCGATCTGACGTGTGTCGACTATCTCAACTTTCCGAAGGCCCGCGACCGCTACGCTGTGGTTTACTCGCTGCTTTCGGTCTCGCACGGACATCGGCTTTGGGTCAAATGTTTCGTGAACGATCACAGCCCGGTGGTCCCTTCGGTCACGAGCGTCTGGTGGGGCGCGGACTGGCCGGAACGCGAAGTGTACGACTTGTTCGGCATCAGGTTCGACGGACATCCGGACCTGCGCCGCATCATGACCTGGGAAGGATTCGAGGCGCATCCGTTGCGTAAGGACTATCCGCTTCAGGGCCGCGGCGAGCGGGAGAACTTCACCGTGGTGCAGCGAAACGATG
>JBARRC010000786.1:0-5603 GCA_049644045.1 Phycisphaerae bacterium | reverse complement strand
CGCTACATGCAGTGGACTTAGCGTGCATTGGCTTCAAAGAATCGGACGCGCGTCCCGAGATCGAGGAGGAGTTCGACCTCATCATCGGTCATGTCGACGTTGCGCCGGGCCATGGCCGCGCAGGCTGCATCCAAAAGCCGCAGAGGATCGCCCGCCCTGAGCCCGTCCTCGGTCACCCAACTAAACGAAGGAACGTATTTTGGGAGCATGCGACTCGAAGCCACAACGGCCGACAGACCAATGACCGCGCCGGTCGGAATCGTCGCGTTGATCCCGATCTTGGCGTGGTCGCCGATGATCGCGCCGAAAAACTGCTGCCCGGTATCGACATTCACACCGTTGACCGGTACGCGAATCTTCCCGTAGGTGTTTTTGAGGTTGGAGTTGGTCGCCCCGGCACCGATGTTGACCCAGCTGCCGACATAGGCATGGCCCAAGAAACCGGCGTGCTGTTTGTTGGTGTAGCTGCAAATCACACAACCGTGGATTTCTCCGCCGATCCTGCAGACAGGCCCGATCGCATTTCCGCCGTGAAGCCAGGTGTGCGGACGAATGGCCGAGCCCGGCCCGATGTAGGTGGGACCCTCGATTACGCCGTAAGGACCGATCCGGACGTCGTGGCTGATGTAGATCGGCCCCTCCGTCGCGTCAATCAACGCGGTCGGGTGGATGTATGCACGTTCGCCGACGTGAATCCGGCTCCGATTCTTCAGAACGAGTCGCCGGTCAAGCTTTGGCTCTATGGATGCATCGCTTTCCCGCCAATCGCCCTCCAACAGCAAAGATAGCTCGCGAATGATATCCCAGGGATAGCGGATGAAGCGTCCCCCGACCGGCTCTCGAGCGACGCCTTCCAGCGCCGCCTCCCGACGCTCCGGGTTGAGCAGATCAGCGGGTGTCAGCCGGGCGGCCAGCTACTTATCGCAGACGACGAAGGCGATGTCGGAATCGACAAGGCCCACACACGGCGCCTTCGGGAATTTGACCCGGTCGTCGAAAACCCATCGGCCGTTGACGAGGACGGTTGTGCCTTGAACCGGTTGGTTCGCCGGAGCCCCGCACCGCTGCGCGGCTACCGGTGCCAGCCAGTCGCGCGTCCACACACCGGCGATGGGCAATTCGAGTTCCTGGGCGGTTCGATCCAATACGATCTTTCGGCCGACGCGCAGCTCGAAGACCGATCGCCAGAATACCAGGGGAAGCAGGTTGACGAACCCGTCATCTTCAAAGAGGACCAGCGTTTTGTTCATGGTGTGCAGTATACCGGGGGGAGCGTCGATTGCACGCTCATTTGCCGCAATCTCAAACCGCGCCGGCGGCGAAACGGCGTGCGCTCCGCGCACAAAAAGGGCCTGCGTCCGCAACGCAAGCCCTCGCACAACGTCCGAGAGGAGCGACCGCCGTAATGCCGGTGAAAGCCAATGGACGGAACCCTTCAGACAAGGTGGGTCGCTTGCTGACACCCGGACCGCCGATCTCAAGGAGGCTCGGTACGTCGTTTGGCGTCACGGTCAAGCGACTCAGGGTTCTTTTATCGGTTCAGCCATTAGCAGCTTCCTGCCGAGCATGGAAGCCGCACCAACCAGACACCCCATATTATATCATCGAAAGGCCAAACTGGGAAAGGGAACCCGCTGAACTTAACTGGTGGCGCCAGTTTTTTATCGAACACTGGCGGCAACCTGAGAGCGCCCGGAAACGAACCTCGGTGGGTATATGCCGCCACACCCAATCCCTGACACCCGTCGCTTGCGCTCCGGGCTCTGATCGGTGTCGCACCACCGTGCACACCGATTCAGACACGTGTGGCGGCGGCCAACAGGTCGGTTGATCGGCCCGGTTCGAAGGGTTCGCGGGCGTAGCTTCCCCAAACGGCGTCGATGCGCAAGCCCGACGATTCACACCACGTGCGGAGTTGATCGAGGCTGACCGGGTAAAGTGTGCCCGTGTGGGCCTGGCACTTCCAACCCGCCTCGTTCCAGATCGTGACGTTGGTTACTTGGACCGCCTCCTCGCCGAAGTGAAAGTGTCGGACGGCGATGTACTCCCGGCCATCGAAGGTGGCCACCCTTGGTCCGCGAACGCACGGCACCTCCGTACGCATGAGGGGGAAGTTGAGGACCTGGACGAACAAGCGTCTGCCCGGGCGCAGGCATTGGGCAAACTGGGCGACGGCCTCTTCAGCGGCCTCGCCCGTGCCGGCGGCGGCCAGTGCATTCCCCTGGCAGTAAACCCCGTCGAATCCGCCACCAGCGGTGGTGTGCAACGCGGCGTACGGTGTGAGTACGAACTCGACATTCAGGGAGGCCGCCCGCGCGGTGCGCCGGGCCACCTCGAGCATCTCCTCACTGAGGTCGGCCCCCACCACACGGTAGCCCCGCTTGGCCAGTGCACAGGCCTGGCGACCGGTTCCACATCCGGCGTCGAGGATGCTGCCCTTACCCGGCGGTCCGAAGATATCAACGAGCACCGGAAGCTCACGTTTTGCCCGCGCGGACCAGTTGATGGTCCGCTCATACCACTCAGCCCGAGTGAATAGCGCACCGTCCTCGCCCGGTGTTTGGCCTGAACCAGTCATGAAGGGCACTGTGCGCGCCAAAGGCTAAAAAAACAACCGCCCTGGTAGCGAGAGCATACAACCCACGGGTTAGCAACCTGTGCCACACTTTTGAGATAGTCTCTAAAAGACCCGCCGTGAGTCAAGCAGGATGCACACGGGTCCGGCGTTGATGGATTTGACGTTCATGTAGTCACCGAACGAGCCGCGCTCCACGTGAACGCCGCTCTTTGAAAGCGTATCGTAGAACAATTCGTAGAGGATGATTGCGCGGTCCGGCAGTGCGGCGGACTCGAACGCCGGCCGGCGACCGCGACGTGCATCGGCCTGCACCGTGAACGCGCTGATCACCAGCACCTTGCCGCCCGCCTGATCCACGTCGAGGTTCATCCGGTCGGCCTTGTCGGGGAAGATCCGAAGGTGCCGCACCTTGTCAGCCAGGTACGCCACGTCCTCGTTACCGTCGTCGCGATCCACACCGAGGTACACCAACAGCCCCTCGCCGATGGCGCCACGCAGGGCACCGTCCACCTCCACCGACGCTTCACTGACTCGCTGCACTATTGCGCGCATGCCGTGTCTACCTCGAACATCAGCGACCCATCCTTCTCAAAGGTGGTGCGCTGCGTCTTATGCCAGTTGATTTCGTCCACGTTGCCAGCCACCTTTGGGAGGAAACGAACCTTGACGTGGTACCGCTATCAAGTACCAGCCCCGGTGGATGTAAGCGAGGCGGTAGGGATGAAGAACCACCTCGATCGTCTTCTCGTCGTAATACGAATCGTAGGCAACCCGGACTCTTTTCTGGGTCGCCAGCGCTTTCTGGAGCATCGAAATGGAATCGAGGATGGAGCCGGTGTCCGAGGCCGGATCACCACGGATTTCCATCTGCGTAAGCGTCGACCCGCAGTAACCCCGAAGGATTGGCGGTAACATGCTTTCGAGCTTCAAACCGGCGGAGGTGGCGGCCGATTCGTCGGGCATGAACCGTTGGTTGAGCATGTACCGGGTTGCCAACATCAACGCAAGGGCTTCAGCGTGGGTCAGCGTCACGGGGGGAAGGAGCGTGAACCGGTCGGCTGAGTAACATCGCGTTTCGCGGTCGTAGGCATACCGGATCCCACCCCGGCTAAGCAGCTCGAGATCGCGGAAGACCGTACGCCGTGACACCCCGGCCAGCTCTGCCAGATCGTCAATCGTCTCGGATCGGTGCGATTGCAACGCCTGAATCAGTCTGAGTAGACGCTCGATCCGTTTGGTTCTCACCGAGACTGCCATCAAAGTGGGCCGGGGGCTACTGTCCGCGAAGCCATCTTGGGCGCGCGTTTGTCCCCTTTGTAGGCCGATAGGACCGGCTGCTTCTCATCCACGCGCTCGCGCAGATACTTGGCCACCTCCGGCAACACGACTTCCGGCGCCGGGAGCGACTCGACCGACATCTTCGGCCACTCGAAGACCAGATACCGGTCGTAGACGACCCCCTTGAGCAACTCGATTTGTCGCCCGATTTCCGCATGCCCCTCGCCCAGCGGCTTGTAGTCGAGCAACACACCCTGGTCATCGAACGTGGCATCGCAAAGATGGACCAGGTCGATCTTGCTGCTCAGACGAGGAATCGAATGGGTCGGCCGCTCACGCACGATTATGGCGCTGCACTGATTCCAACAGCATCGAACCGCGGGATGCCCCACCGCGTCGACCAGAAACCAAAGCTCTTGACTGCCGGGAAAGTCACCGCCGTTCTCCACCAACAGGGTAACGTTGTGACGCGTTGCAACGGGAACCAGCGACGTGAGAACCTCGGCGATCCGCGACAATGCAACACCGTGGAGGTCCCAACGCTGCATGTCACCGAGACCGAAACGCACGTACGGACAACCGAGCTTCGCAGCGAGTTCGATGCACTCGGTGATCGCCGCCTTGTGCCGCGTGACCTCCGGTAACCAGTAAGAGCCCAACATGGCTGAGGTCCCGAGGCAGACGAGTTCGAGGTTCTTCTCCTGGAACATCCGGCGGACAGAATCGGGACGGTCCGCCAGCTCCGGGACGAGCGGCAGATGCAGCTCGCCGCCCAGCCCGTGCAGCTCGACGCCGTCGAACCCCATCGCGGAGGCGTTGTTGACGATCGTCTCCAGATCCCATTCCGGGCAGACGAGCGAACTGAATCCGAGTTTCATCATACGGGGGCCAACTCCTCATGCGTCGTGAGACGAACACCGGACGGATTCGGCCGATCCGAATCACGCAGTCGAGCAGCCTGAGCGTAACAGATCAACCCTGTTCGTCAACTTCGTAGAGCCTTCCGGTTAACGTGCCGGTTTATTTTTTCGACGAATCGTGCTGGGGATTTGAATTATCCTGGAATCAACGGAACCGATTGTTCTGGTTCTACGTCTAAGTAGTACGGTGACGGAATCGGGCACTAAGCAACGTAGACCCTGCGAGGGCGAAAAAGAGTCCCTGGGTTGACGAAAAGACGCCCGCTGTAGATACTTTAATTAAGGTCACAACGAGGCGCACCGAAACTTTGAGGGAGGTTGGTGTCGTGGATCAACAGAAGAAACAGAAAATCCTGCTTGCCGTCGTGGCTGTCCTGGTGCTTGGCGCGGGTTCTTGGTTTGTCGTTACCCGCGACTCCGGCACTCGCACAGCAGCCGTCGAGAGGACCGGTAAGGTCGAGCGGAAGGAGCGCGAAGAATCCGACACAAGCAAACAAAGCGGCGTTCGAAAGGCCCGCAAGGTGGAAGAGAAGGGCAAAGCCGAGTTCGCCGGAAGGAAGGAACGCAAGGAGACCAAGCGGACCAAAAAAACAGACCGGAAGACGACAAGAGGTCGCACCAAGAAGGAAAAGAAGAAGACCGAGGTTCCTGCTGCGTAGTCCCGCCGCGCCCGGATTGTTACGGGTACATCAATGGGTGGTTCTGTATGGACGCTCGTCGGATCGACGAGCGTCCAATTTTTGTATCAGGGTGTCCTGTTCTTGTCATCTTTTTGTCCCTCCACGGTGTTGGGGATCTCCAAGTCCCGCCGGAGATGACCACACACC
>JBARRC010000785.1:0-2301 GCA_049644045.1 Phycisphaerae bacterium | reverse complement strand
AATGTGGTCTTCTCCTGCGGGGCCATCCTCGAAGAACACACCCAGCAGGTGAAGATGTACTACGGGGCCGCTGACACCTGTATCTGCGTCGGCACAGCCAAGCTCGAAGCGCTGATCGAACGATGCTTCGAGCAGGAGAACTCTTCATGACCGAGCCAGGACATCAACAGGAGCGACGATCGGAAATGAGGCACCACACCTCCCAGGACCGCCTTTCGTGGGTCCGGGAGAAGGAAGACGTAAGCCACACCGGTTGGGTCAGTAACGTTGCCGAGTCCAGCATCGCCTTCGTCACGCCCACACGGGATCAGCCCACGCCCGGCGAAGCAATTGAACTGACGTTCGGGTTCGGGAGCCAATCCCGGCAACACCAGCGTGTTCGTGTTACCCGTACGGTACCTTACGACCAATTCTTCTCCATTGTCGGGTGCAGGAGCGAGTCAGCGGAACGTAAAAAAGCCGGCCCGCCCCAACCGATTAACGGAGGGACGGGCCCGAGTTTGTCGCTGCCGTAGGCAGCACCGTCTGCTGCCTACGGCAGCCGACCTATGTTATAGCCCACGAATCACCTCCTTCAAAAAACGGGATCACCCGACCATCAGGGGAGCTGCCCCCGAATCATCGGCCTAATCCACCCTGCGGATCGTCAGCCGCAGGCACGTCGCGCGCTTGACGGGAGTTCCTCGTCGAACGCTCGGTGGAGTTTTTGACCCACTCCGACACGCCCAATTCCGTGCAGCGAGCGAACCCTCCAACTCCACGGCTCCATTATAGCGATCCCGGTGGCGGTAGGTCAAGGATGAATCCGGCAGTCAAGCGACACTGCAAGAAAAAAGGTGCCAGGACGATTTTTCTTCATTGCTTTTGCAGATCTAAGTGGCGCGGTTGCCCGCTGAGGCGCTGCAACGCGTCTTATAGTCTCGAAAAATCATCCTGACACCTTTTTGCCATGAAGTACTCTCGCCCGTTCCGCCGTTCTGCAATGAGCCTGCCACCGGCTAACAACTCCGTGATGTATTTGGTCGCTTCGTTCCGGTGGAGTCCCAACGTAGCGGCAATGTCATCCAGCGTACACGGGCGGCGACGGCATAGTGCCAGTACAGTGTCAGATTGTCCCGGCACGGACTCCGGGCGGCACCGTTGACTGTAATCGGCGATCACTTCAGCTTTCGGGCCAAGCCTGGACGCCCAATCGCGGAGCGTTTCCGGCGAGACCGCGACCGCCGAACTCTCCGAAGTGGGTCGAACAGCCGTGTTGAGCTGAATCCGATGCGGTCGAATTCTGCTGATGAGCGACGCCATCCCCTCGAAGCCTTCGTCGCCCGTGTTGATCCCTTCCAAGACAAATAGTTCGAGCCACAACGGCACTGTATATTCCTCACGAAAGGCCACAAGGCCGTCAACGTGTTGGCGGAGCGTCAGGCCCGGGTACGGTCGGTGAACGCGCTGAAAGGATGATTCATCGTGGGCGGCCAAAGTCGGTATGACGATGTCGGCCTCGGCACAGGCACGCCGAACCTCATCATCCCACAAAAGCGAACCATTGGTGAGAACGGCCACCGGAGCCTCCGTGAGGCCCTTGGCCGCTTGGACGACTTCGCCCATTTCAGAGTGAAGCGTCGGCTCGCCCGAGCCCGACAACGTTACATAATCCAGCGCGGGTGCCCCACCCTTCACCCCCGGCGCGCGTGCGCCACCATGTGATACTCGTGGTGAAGGATGGGGCACTCCGGCACGGAGAGTGCCTGCCAATTCCTCAATGACCTCGTTGACTGGAACGTACGGTTTGCGCTCCATCGTCTTGCATGTGGTTCGTCCAAGCTGGCAATAGATGCAATCGAACGAGCAGGTCTTGAAAGGCACAAGATCCACACCCAGCGATCGGCCGAGCCGGCGGGAAGGCACCGGACCAAATACGTAGTTACTCATGCACAAAGCGAGCCCCCGTCATGCATTCCACACACCGGTCCGGGAATCTATCCCAAAACCGCATCGTTGCCTTTCGCCCGGTGCAGTGAGCCGGCCCGATGCGTTGAACGTCAAAACGTGCCAATGCCTCCACCGAACGGGTGATTCTTTCATCCGACGCTCCCACCAGGTGGAAACCGCCATAAACCGCATGGATGTGCTGGCCGCCGGTCAGCTCGGAGATATAGTCAAGCGTGTTGACCAGCCCGGCATGGCCGCAACCCATAAGCACCACCACCCCCTCGGCGGATTCGACGTACAAGGCCTGATCGTCGATCAAAGGATCAGCCTTCGTACACGGTTCATCGAGGAAGAACGGGCCGCCGGTGTCCT
>JBARRC010000784.1:0-7106 GCA_049644045.1 Phycisphaerae bacterium | reverse complement strand
AAAGTGGGAGTAGGCGTGCCTGACGATCCCAACGAGAGGCCCCACATCCACGTCCAGACCAAACTCGTCCCGCATTTCACGGACCAGGGCTTGCTGGTGGGTCTCGCCGTTTTCGATCTTGCCGCCGGGGAACTCCCACAGTCCGCCGAGCAGCCCCTCGGGCGGGCGCTTGCCCAACAAATAGCGACCGCTCCTGCAGATGGCGCCAGCCACAATGTCATAGTGTGGCACGGGGTCCTTCCTTCGTCGCACCGGCAATCGCTCTTCCATTCCAAGTGCCCGGGCACGGCACCGGTGGCGGAGTGGGCACCGGTCGCAACTGGGCCGTTTCGGCGCACACAGGCGTGAGCCGAGTTCCATGAGCGCCTGGTTGAAAGCGCCGGGATTCCTGACGGGTACAAGGGTTTCGACAATCGACCAGAGCCGGTTGGTCGTGGCCGTCTCATCAATGCCGTCCTCAATCGCGCACAGGCGGGCGAGGACGCGTTTGGCATTTCCGTCGAGAACGGGAACTCGCTCGCCGAAAGCGATGCTGGCGATTGCGCCGGCGGTGTATCGCCCGACACCGGGGAGCGTTTGCCACGCTTCGGCCGTACGGGGGAAACACCCTCGATGCTTGCTCGTGATGATCCGGGCAGCCTGTTGCAAATTTCGAGCCCGTCTGTAGTAGCCCAGGCCTTGCCACAACTTGAGGACTTGGTCTTGCTTGGCCGACGCAAGGGCCCTGACGTTGGGAAGTTCCTTGAGGAAGCGTCTGTAGTAGGGTATCACCGTTTCGACGCGCGTCTGCTGGAGCATGATTTCAGAGACCCAGATGCGGTAGGGATCGCGCGTCTGCCGCCAAGGAAGCTCGCGCGCGTTCCGCCGGAACCAGCCGAGAAGCGCCCGACGAAGGCCACGGGTTTCGGAGGCGGGAAAGGATGCAGAATCGGTCATAGCTCGGTTTTCTCTTTCCAGGGGCCTTCCTTAAATCCACCCGTTCTGCGAGTCGTTGGCTACTCAGGCAAACTCCGCCGGGGCTAATCCGTCCGCAACATCCTGCAGCTTGGCCAGCTCGCAGATGCGAATCCGCTGCTCGCGCGTTTCGATCAATCCGCACTCGACCAAACGGTGAAGGGTTCGGGAGAGGGTCTCGCTGGTCAGGTTAAGATGACTGGCGAGGTCCTTCTTACGCATGGGAAGCGTAAACTCACCTTGGCCCTTGGTGCTGTCCGACTGGATCAAGTGCCTGGCCACGCGGGCGGTCGCGTCTCGCAGGACGAGGTCTTCCAGCAAGCCCACCAGCGTGTGGACCCACTTCGACATTCCGGTCATCATCTCGATACAGAAGGCGTGGTCCTCGTTGACGATGCGGCGGAACCCGGCTTCAGGGATGAGGGCACACACGGAATCCTCGATCACGTCGGCGAAAGCAGGACAGTTGAACTGCCCGATAGCGGCGACTTCGGCAAAGGTCATCCCCGGATGAGCAAAATGCAAGACATGCTCCTTGCCGTTGGGAGCCAGTTTGAAAATGCGGACTGCTCCCTCGCCGACGACGTAGATCCCCGGGCAGGCATCGCCCTCGCGAAAGATCGTTTGCCCACGTTTGAAGCGGACCGTCCGGGCGATCTTTGCGATCTTCTCAAAGGAAGCCTCGCTCAGGCCGCAGAACAGGCCGCAGTTCCGGATGATCGTAACCGCGCCGCTCTCCACTTCGTCCTCGAAAAAAAATGCGAAAAAAACTCCGGGCTTGACGCAGGTCAAGGCATTGAAGCCCGCGATACTCGATCATTCAGTATGTCGAAGGGGTCGCGTTTCGGCAAGGCGACCCGGAACAGGAATAAACCGACATGATCCGCGAAATCGTTACGATTGACGAAGACCTCTGCAACGGCTGCGGCGAGTGTGTACCTTCCTGTGCGGAAGGGGCCATCCAGATCATCGACGGCAAAGCCAGGCTGGTGTCCGACACCTTGTGTGACGGCCTCGGGGCGTGCCTGGGGCACTGCCCGCAGGGCGCGATCAAGATTGAGCGCCGCGAGGCGACCGCGTTTGACGAACCCGCGGCGCGACGCCACCTGGCCGGCCTCGAGGCATCTGTTAGCCAGCCTCACCAGGCCAACGAGGAGGCCGTTACCACTCCCGGTGCAGAAGGACCCGCCGGGCACGCTCATGGCGGCTGCCCGTCGAGTCGGTTCGCGCGCCTCGAGCGCGCCCCGCGCCGAAGCGATACCAAGACCGAGTCTGGTCTTGACCCGGGAGATACGGACCAAGACTCCGAGCTCACCCATTGGCCGGTACAGCTCCGGCTGTTGCCCCCCGCGGCGCCGGTGCTGCAGGGCGCTCGCCTGCTGGTCGCGGCTGATTGCGTCCCGTTCGCGTATCGCGGGTTCCACACCGATCTCCTGCGCGATCATGTCGTGGTGGTCGCCTGTCCCAAGCTCGATGATCCGACCGGCTATGTCGAGAAGCTCACGGAGATGATTCGCCACAACGACCTGGCCGAAATCACCGTGGCCCGGATGGAAGTTCCCTGCTGTGGGGGTATCCTTCAGATGGTGCTCCAGGCGCGCCAGCTCGCCGAGTCCGATGTCTCGGTCAATGACGTGTTGATCAGTATCCGCGGAGAAGTCCTGGCGCGGCGTCAGATTTCCATTGAACCGAAAGTCTCATGCAGCAGTCGTTCGACCTGTTGCACAAACACAGGAGCAAACTGATGTTCTGTTACCAATGTCAAGAAACCGCCAAGAACACCGGCTGCACCGTGAGGGGCGTGTGCGGCAAACCGGAAGAAACCGCTAATCTTCAGGATCTTTTGATCCATGTGCTAAAAGGCATCGCAGTTTATGGTGAACGTCTCAAGGACGTCGGATGGTCGGACAAAGAGACCGGTCGGCGTGTGGGCCAAGCCCTGTTTGCAACGATTACGAACGCCAACTGGGACGACGATCGCTTTATCGCCCTGATCAAAGACGCGCTAAAACACCGGGACCAACTGCGGAACAAGTTCCTGGCCACCTACAAGGAAAAGAGTGGCCGGGAGTTTGACGGACCATTGCCTGATGCTGCTACTTGGTTTTCCGATGATGCAGCCGCATTTGCGGAAAAGGCCAAGTCCGTCGGTATCCTTGCCACTGAAAACGAAGATGTCCGCTCCCTACGGGAGCTTCTGATCATCGGGCTGAAAGGGATTGCCGCCTATGCGGACCATGCTGCGATCCTGGGGTCTGAGAAAGACGAAACCTACGATTTCATGATGGAGGCTCTGGCGTCCACCACGAGAGACTTGTCGGTGGACGAGATGATTGGGCTGGTCATGAAGGCCGGAGAAACGGCGGTCAGCACCATGGCCCTGCTGGACGAGGCCCACACGTCGGCGTACGGCCATCCCGAAATGACCGAAGTGAATATCGGTGTTCGCAACAATCCGGGGATACTCATAAGCGGCCATGATCTAAAAGACATGGAAGAGCTGCTCCAGCAAACCCAAGGTACAGGCGTGGATGTGTACACCCACGGCGAGATGCTCCCGGCCAACTATTATCCGGCCTTCAAGAAGTACGATCATTTCGCCGGCAACTACGGTGGCTCCTGGTGGCGCCAGAACACGGAGTTCGAGTCCTTCAACGGTCCGGTTCTTCTGACCACGAACTGTCTGGTTCCGTTGAAAAAGAACAACACATATCTGGACCGGCTCTTCACGACCGGCGTGGTCGGTTACGTTGGCGCCAAGCATATCCCCGACAGGGCTAAGAACGAAGCCAAAGATTTCACCGACATGATCAACTTGGCCAAGAAATGCCCACCGCCAACCGAAATCGAAACCGGCAAGATCGTCGGCGGATTCGCCCACCATCAGGTTTTGGCCCTGGCCGACAAGGTCGTTGAGGCGGTCAAATCCGGGGCAATCAGGCGCTTTATCGTCATGGCCGGCTGTGACGGACGCCACAAAACCAGGGACTACTATACAGAAGTGGCCCGGAACCTGCCCAAAGATACGGTAATCCTCACGGCCGGGTGCGCGAAATACCGCTACAACAAACTCGACCTCGGCGACATCGGCGGCATCCCCCGCGTACTGGATGCGGGCCAGTGCAACGATTCCTATTCACTGGCGGTGATCGCGCTGAAATTGAAAGAGGTCTTTGGCGTGGAAGACATCAACGAGCTACCGATCTCGTATGACATCGCGTGGTACGAACAGAAGGCGGTAGCGGTCCTGTTGGCACTCCTTCACCTCGGTGTCAAGGGTATTCGGCTCGGTCCGACCCTGCCGGGTTTCCTTTCCCCGACGGTGGCCAATGTCCTGGTGGAGAAGTTCGGCATGAAACCCGTCGGCACGGTCCAGGAGGATATTGATGCTATGATGGCCTGCAGGTAACGTGAGACGCGAAAAGTTCACGTGTCTCTTCCGGCGGCTCCCACGTTCATCACCCCTAACGTCTTGAAGGTGCTACAGGAAGAGTACGACCTCAAGCTAACCAACAACTCCGATCCCGCGGCGGACCTGAGCGCGACCTTCGCGAGTTCGGCGGCTGCACGACAAGCGTGACGGAGAGGAGGGTGTTCGCCATGCCGAGGCGGTGCTTCCAAGCCGTCAAGCCGACGACAGTTTGTGGTGCAGACCTTGGGGGTCAAAACCGCGTTCTTGACCCTACCAACGCGGTTCTACGCGCCAATGTGCGAAGGTTGGGCTAGATTCTCGGCACAGCGTCGAATTCTCGGCACAGCATCTGTGGCTCAGATAATCCCATTCAAGTTTCGTCAAGTCGGGCGTCATCTTTGCCGATCTTACCCAAACATCCCATGTTGAGACCATGCGCAGTTTAACTAGATTAACAGTACTATTCGTTTTGTGACAAAGAACGACGCTATCGGATTGGTGCCGCTTACACGGGATTCCGTGAACGGAGCTTACTAATGCCCAGGAAAGAGCTGTCTATCGACGAACTATGGAGACGTTACCTTGCGAAGCATTCGATCGATCTGCGGAATCGCATCGTTATGCACTACAGCCCTCTCGTGCACACGCACGCCGCGCGGCTCTCGCGTAAGCTGCCCGCCCAAGTTTCGTACGATGAAATCTGCAGCGCGGCGTTCGACGGTCTGATCGAAGCCGTCGAGGCCTACGACCCTGAGCGGAAGGCAAAGTTCGAGACGTTCTGTCAGCAGCGAATCTCCGGGGCCGTCATGGACTGGCTGCGAAGTCTCGATCCTCAAAGCCTCACCGTGCGTACCTTCGAGAAAAGGCGCATGCTTGCCAGAGAGGCTCTCGGCACCGATTTGGAGTTCGCACCATGCCAGGCCGAGCTGGCCGACCGGCTCGAAATGAGCACTGACCGGTACGACTACCTGTCCCGCCTGGCGCAGTTGGGCAAGGAAGTACACTTCAGCTCGATGGAACCTTCGGGCGAGCGTCGGCCGGACGGGTCCTCCCACCCTTGGGACATTCATGATACGCACGCCGAAGATCCCGCCGTCAAGACCTCGCGCGAGATGCTGACGGAGTATCTGGCGAAAGGCCTCGCCCGCGAGGAGCGGCTGGTGCTGGTCCTCTACTACTTCGAGGACATGACGATGGCCGAGATCGGCAGCGTGCTCGACCTCTCCGAGTCACGCGTCAGCCAGATCCACAAGGAGATTCTTCTACGTCTGCGGCAACGCCTCGGCGGCGCACTTTGCGAGGAACTCGCAGCGTAGCGTCGCCGGGCATTAACTTGGGGTCACCCGGCCCTGCCAGGTTTCCCAGTGGACGATTTTTTCCAGCGGCAAGCGCGACAGCGGGGTTGGCGGACCGGCCGGGTAACCCACCGTCAACAGCTCGACCACGCGAATCTCTTCGGGAATACCGAGGATCTGCTTGGCCTGGTCTTCATAAAACGCCCCGATCCAACATGTCCCTAATCCCTCCGCGGCTGCCTGAAGCGTCATATGATCGATGGCAATGGCCACGTCGATTGGATAGCTCGGCTGCCCGCAGCGCATGACGTGGCCGTCGGTCTCGGCGCAAGCGGCGATGACGACCGGCGCCTGGGCTACAAACGCCTGATTGTTCGCGGCTTTGGCAAGTGCGGCACGCCGCTTGGGGTCCGCAACGACCAGAAACCGCCACTCCTGCCGGTTACTGGCCGACGGCGCCAGACGCGCCGCCTCCAACAGCCGTTCGATCTTGTCACGCTCCACCGGTTTGTCGGCGTACGTGCGCACACTACGTCTCTTTCTAATCACTTCGATCACATCCATGAGTCTACCCCCGCACAAGGTCCCGTTCGACTGCGTCGACCAAAGGCCGAAAACAACAGCCCGGCGTACGTTCCAGTTTACTTAGGAAACGGTGCGTGCCCAGGGGAACGAATGCGCCCACAGGTCAATCGGCTTCGACAAGCTCAACGAGGCCGAGCTGACTGAGGTACTCACCCGCCTTGCGTACTTCGTCTTCGCTGACTCTCCAGCCGAAACGCCGCGCCTGCTTCGTAAGCTCTGCCATTGTAGCGCGCTCTTTGGTCTCGAGCATGAAGTACGTCTTGGCAGCTACGGAAAGCTTCATATAGTCGAGGTCGCCCGCCCACTTGAGCTTTTCTGCTGCGTCACGCAACTTTTGCATTTCGTCCGGATGCTGCTTTGCCTTCCATTCTGCTATGGCGCGCCCATCTTCATTCAGCCGGTAGTCGTACCGGGCAACCTCAAAACCGAACTCGTTCACAGCTCCTCCGCCAACCACATTCTGGTCAACAAAACCAAGCACCGTCAGACGCCCCATGGCGTCCGCTACTTCTTCCGAGTAGGGACCGTAGTAATGAGCGTGGAATCCCAGCTCATCAACCGACTTCGTAAGCACCCCAAGGAAGTAGATCGTCTTCTGCAGCCTGGTCTTACCGCGAATCTCGCCTCCCACAGCAAGAAACGCCAAATGCACGAAATCGTAGGCGTTCATCGCTCTTCTCCTTCTCCCATCGCCGCTCTGCACCTATCAAGGAGCAGCTCCCGAATCGGCTCCTCGAGCTTGGCAACCAGCCTTCTCCTCTCCGCGCGCTCATCCCGGTCAACTGGTACCGGTGCGTAGACTTCAACGTACTCGTCCCTGTACCCCTCGTTGATGGATTTGAACAAGGTTGATTCTTCAT
>JBARRC010000783.1:0-2248 GCA_049644045.1 Phycisphaerae bacterium | reverse complement strand
CGTGTTACTGCCGAAGTCTCGCTCGCCGAGAACCTATGGCCAACCACATTCCCAATACCCAAACCAACGCACCGGCGTACCCCTGCTGCCATCACAGGGTAGACACCGAGTACCAATATACTAGTCGCGGATTCCCCACCCACGCGCGAGATTTTGCCAAGAAACCCGCGAGCAGCCGCTCCATCAAACGAAAGTACCCAGCGATTCGACCTTGGCGGGCTTTCTGAGAAAGCGTTAGGGGAATAATTCAATACGCACTGATCTTTGGCGTGTACCTGGAACCGGGACCATGCCATGCACATTCACTGGACCGAGAACATCGCTGGACCGAGAATCCCTTCTCGGTCCTTTCGGAGGTGCCGAGAGAGGATTCTCGGCACAGCACAGGTTGTCACATCACTATGGGTCCATTGACAGCCGCCGGCGAGATTGATCGCCCCGCGAACGGTTTGACGCCACGGGCACCAGAGGCGACGCTACCGACCCATGACGCCGCTCCAGTTGACCCGCAGCGTGCGAAGCCTCAACCGCCTCCGCCACATTGCGCAGGTGCTGACCCGCCACGGGTTCGGGCATATCGTCGCGCAGATCAACCTGACGCGGTTCGTGCCTGTCTGGATGCTTCGCAAAAAGGCGCCGGCGCCGGTGCTGGAAGAAGGTGCCTCAGCCATCGGCCGGCGCCTGACACAGGTTTGCGCTGAACTCGGCCCGACCTTCATCAAGCTCGGGCAGATGATGAGCACCCGGCCGGACATCGTCCCGGCGGAGGTGCTTAAAGAGCTGCGCATACTCCAGGACGAAGTGCCACCATTTGACACTTCCATCGCCAAGAACATCATCGCGCAGGAGCTGCGACGCCCCCTGGAGGAGTGCTTCGCTTCCATCAGCGACAAGCCCATCGCCAGCGCCTCGATCGGCCAGGTTTACAGGGCGCGGGCCAAGGATGGTACGGAGCTGGTGGTCAAGGTCCGCCGCCCGGACATCGACCAGATCATCCAGCTCGACATGCAGCTTCTCAGGTGGCTCGCGGAATCGCTCGAGAACCTCATGCCGGAGCTGCGCATCTACCGCCCCACGATGCTCGTCGAGGAACTCGACCAGATGCTTACGCGTGAGCTGGACTACATCAACGAAGCGTCGACCACAGCCCGGTTCGCGGCGGCGTTTGAGGACGACCCCGGCATTCGCATTCCGGACGTATACTGGGATTTCACCAGCACTCGCGTGCTGACACTCGAAGCCCTGCGCGGCGTGAACGTCAATGCGCTGTTGGCAGCCCCTGACGCGGCGGACAAAAGAACGAACGGCCGCCTGGTCGCTCGTCGATTGGCCGACTCCTACCTCAAGCAGATCTTCGAGCTGGGCGTCTTCCACGCGGACCCCCACCCCGGCAACATTCTTGTCGAGCCACCGGCGAAGGTCGGGCTCATCGACTTCGGGCAGGTCGGCACGATGACCGACGAGTTGATGACTCAGCTCATTGTCATGGTATACGCGTCGGTTCATAAAGAGATTGACGTGGTGATCGACACGCTCGCTGACCTGGGTGTATTGGGACCGGAGACGAACCGCCGCAACTTGCACCACGCGCTCCAGGTCCTGCTCGACAAGTACTACGGGCTGCCGCTCAAGCGATTGGATCTCACCACGCTCACGAACGAGTTCGCGGACGTGGTGCGCCGCCACGATGTGGTGATTCCGCGTGATATCCTGATGCTCTCCAAGGCACTGGGCACGGTGGCGAGCGTGACGGTGCGCCTCGACCCCGATCTCGACCTGCTCGAATTGCTCAAACCCCGAATCAAGCAGGCGCTCAGCGAGAGGCTTTCGCCGGCGCACGTCGCTCGTGGAACCATGGTGTGGGGGTGGCACCTGTTCAGCCTCGCCCGCCAGGCCCCGGTACAGCTTCGGGCGTTCCTGCGCGGGCTGACGTCAGGCACCTGGAAGCTGCGCGTGCGCCACGAGAACCTCGAGCGGCTCATCAATGAGCTGGACCGTTCGAGCAACCGACTCGCGTTTTCGATCGTGATTGCGGCGATCATCGTGGGGAGTTCCGTCGTGGTCAGCGCCGCCACGGACATGGCACTCTTCGGGCTCAAGGTTCAATACCTCGGCATCATCGGCTATTTGATTGCCGGCGTCTTGGGTCTGGGCCTTACCTGGGCCATCTTCCGCAGTGGGAGGCTGCACTAGCCCGGATTATTCATCCTGTTGCCGTCCTCGGGCGTAACCTCTTGTAGCGCCACCC
>JBARRC010000782.1:0-6180 GCA_049644045.1 Phycisphaerae bacterium | reverse complement strand
GGTCTCGCCTATGCGGTGAATGAATTGAACAGCACTGTTACGGAAATGTTCGGTGTTCTTTACAACACCACAACGGCGCAGCCGATCGCGTCTTTGCACGCTAGCGCCGTGTCTGTTGTACCTCCGGAAGGGCAGGACAACGATGAGTCGGCTGATCTGTGGGAGACGGATTCGCGGGCGCTGGTCCGTGCGAAGTTCGAGCACCTCGTGCATACCTGCATTCGCGAGCTGATTCAGCAAGACAGGCCCCCGCCCATCGAATCACCAACCGGCTGGACACCCGCCGGACCGATCCGTCCAGCGGAGTGGCCACCGAGACACTTTCGCACCGGGCCGTAGCCGGAGCGTGCATCCATTGGGATTCCTTCTTCGCTACTACGTCGAACTGCTGGCGGCCCTAGCCGTTCTGTTCGTCCTCCAGACCGGGCTCGTACCCTTCGACTTCGCGGGAGTAGGCACCGAAACCGGCTCCACCGTTTTGTTTGGCGCAACGGTCACGCATCTGACATTTCCGGATATCGTAAGCAACATCTTCCTGTACCTCCCCATCGGAATTCTGGTGCACTGGAGCCTGTGCCGAGCGGTCCCAAACCGCACGCTGGCCCTGCTGGTCACGATCATCCTGGCCGCTGCACTGAGCGGCGGCATCGAATGGATTCAGGCCTACTCAATCCTGCGGGTATCCTCGATCATCGATTTCGTCAGCAACGTCGCCGGTGCGACGCTTGGTGCATCCCTCTCGTGGGTAGCCCGTTGGATCGTCCCCAGGCTGATGGAGGCTGCGATCCTCGAGGTCCATGAGCGCCCCCAGACCGCCCTCCTGAAGGCATATTGTGTCGTGCTGGTGATCTTCGCCGCCATACCCTTTTCGTTCTCATTTGACGCCGTCCGCCTCCACAAGGCCATCAAGTCAGCCAACTTTGTCCCCTTCGCGGTAAGCGATACCTCCGCTACGGCGGCCGAGGAGGCGCGCGCCGCGGGTAGCCAGCGTTCCCACGCCCTCACCAAGTGGCAGCACATGAAGCGGTGGTCGCGATGGGCGGCCCAATGCGCATCGTTTGCCGTTTTCGCCTGGCTCCTGCAAGCGGTCTTATGGAGTGATTACGGATTCAGCCGGGGCTCGACGACGGCCCTGGTGTGGTATCTTGGTGGCATGTTCGCCGTCAGCCTGAGTGTCTTGCAGCTTCCGATCGTATCGCGCGCGTGCGACGTCACCGACATTCTGTTCCGCCTGTTCGGCGTGGGACTCGGCCTTGTCACGCGGTCCATCCATTTGCGCGACAGCGAGCATCTTCCGCCTGCATTGCAAGCCCGACGTTGGCGGAAACTGGCGAAGATCGGATGCGCCGCCACGGTCGGGTACATCTTCTACACCGGTCTTATCCCTTTGACATTCAACGCCAGCACGACCGCTGCCACCGCCTCACTCTCTTCTGAAGGCTTTCTGCCATTCTTCGCCTACTTCTTGGCGCGGTTTGACCTGATGATGGCCGACGCCATGGAGAAATTCGCATCGTACCTCGTCTTCTCGGCGCTGCTCGCTGTGTGCTGGACGCGTGTCTCCAGCCTCGCAACGAAGCCGCGCCTATTGGCTATCCTGGCTGTCGGCGTTGCTCTGTCGGTGGGGATTGAAATCACACAGTTGTTCATTCCGGTTCGCGTGACGAGCTTGACCGATCCGATTCTGGCGTGTGGAGCCTGTCTGACCGGCGTACTCGCACAGCAACACGGAGCCAGGTTCTACCGTTTTGCCACGTCAACCGCCGCCCTCGGTCCCGACGAGAGGCAACGCATCCCAGCCGGGGCTGTACGCCGTGCGCCCAGCGACGTCCTGGTCGCCACGCTGATGGAGCCTCGCGTCGACGCCCCGGCGGAACCGTCTCCCATGCGGACACCGAGGCCTCAACGCTAAGGATTTCAAACGCATTTCACAGGTTGGGGAAATCCGGCCGGTCTCCAACCCTTCCCGGTTCACCTGGAATCAGCCATAATCGACGAAGGTGGCAATGACCGTCGGCACCGGACCGCCTCGCAGCAATGCCGGTCCGGTCAAAGCTTCTTCAACTAGGAGCCGCGTCGTGAGTAACACAATTCAAAAGCTGTACGAACAGGGACAATCCATCTGGTGCGACAACATCAGCCGGCCGATGATCGACTCCGGCGAGCTGCAACACTTGATCGACCTCGGTGTCGTCGGTGTGACCTCGAACCCGACGATCTTCATGAAGGCGATCTCCGGCGGCAATGACTACGAGGCCTTGTTCAGCAAGCTGCTCGGGGAAGGGCGAGAGATTATGGGCATCTATGAGGGCCTCGTGTTGCCCGACGTCGCCGACGCCGCGGATATGTTGCGGCCCGTGTACGATCGCACGGACCGTGTCGACGGCTATGTCAGTCTGGAGGTCAACCCCAAGCTAGCCTACGACACCGAAGGGACAATCGCTGAGGCCCGCCGGCTGTTTGCCGAACTGAACCGACCGAACATCTTCATCAAGGTGCCTGCGACCAATGAAGGCATCCCAGCCATCGAGAGGTTGATCGGCGAAGGCATCAACGTCAACGTGACGCTCATTTTCTCGCTGGCGATGCACGAGAAGGTTATGCGCGCTTACGTCGACGGGCTCGAGCGGATCGTCGCTTCCGGCGGCGACCCATCGAAAGTCGCGTCCGTCGCTTCGTTCTTTGTCAGCCGCATCGACACCCTCGCTGACAAGCTACTGACAGAGAAGCACCCGCCCCATACCGACATCTCAGACCTGCTCGGCGCAGCCGCGATCGCCAACGCCAGGCTTGCCTATGCCCGATTCGAGCGGTTCTTCGATCCGGCCGGTGAGTTCGGCGCGCTGGCCAACAAGGGCGCACGCGTCCAGCGACCTGTGTGGGCCAGCACCAGTACGAAAAACCCCGACTACCCGGCGACCAAGTACGTCGACGGCCTGGTCGGCCCGCAGACCGTCAACACCTTACCCCCCCACACCATCGATGCGGTGCTGCACGAAGGCGGTACGAAGGTGACAATCCGCGACGATCTGCCCGGTGCCCATGCGATCGTCGAGCAGCTTGAGAAGCTCGGCATTCATACGGATGCGGTGACCGACAAGCTTCTTGTCGACGGCGTGGACCTGTTCGCCAAATCGTTCGACGAACTGCTCGCGAATCTCATGGAGAAACGGGAAGAACTCCGCGCCGCGGGCTGACCCGCGGCCCATCCGTGCGTCATAACGGGTGTGGCATCGGTTTTCGTGTGGAGCGAATCAACCGCCTTTTTTCAAGGACTCGGTCAATCCCGGCACCTGGTCGGCGCCTTTGGGAACGGTGATGCTCGAACCCTCAAAGTCTTCACCGATCGGTTCGTATCGCCCGCCCAGGTGTTTGGCCAAAAACGCTTCCGCCACGGCGTTGAATGCCTTTCTGTTTTCCGGTCTGGCAAAACCATGGCCCTCGTCGGGGAACAATACATAGGCCACCGGGATGTTCTTCTCCTCCATTGCCTTGACGATCTGGTCGGCCTCAGCCTGTTTCACGCGCGGGTCGTTGGCCCCCTGGCCGATCAGCAGCGGCCTGTTGATGCGATCCACATAGGTCAGCGGTGACCGCTCGGTCAGCAGCTTCCGGCCTTCCTCCGTTCGGTGGTCGCCCACACGGGTTGTGAACATGTCGAGAATCGGTTTCCAATACGGCGGGATGGACTCGAGCAATGTGATCAAGTTGGACGGTCCGCAGATGTCCACACCGCATGCAAACACGTCCGGTGTGCACGTCAACCCGACCAACGTCGCATACCCGCCGTAGCTGCCGCCCATGATTGCGACGCGCTTGGGATCGGCGATCTTTTTCTTGATCGCCCAGTCCACCGCGTCGATCAGGTCGTCGTGCATCTTGCGGGCCCATTCCAGGTCGGCCGCGTTGACGAACTTCTTCCCGAAGCCGGTCGAGCTGCGAAAGTTCACGCTCAACACCGCATAGCCGCGATTGGTTAGCCATTGATCGATGGAACTGTAGCCCCAGTTGTCGCGAGCCCACGGCCCACCGTGCACGAAAAGCACCATCGGTATGGGCTTGTCCGGCCGGCCGTTGCCGTCCTTGTCCATCCATACCGGCAGCGAGAGGTAGCTGACCAGGTTCAACCCGTCGCGCGACTTGATCACCACGGGGTGCATGTTCGTGAGTGGCTGGCCTTCCAACTTCTTGCGATTGGTAAAGAGGAACTTAGCTTTCCGGCGTGCGCGGTCATAGTGATAATAGCGGAACGGACCATCGTCCATCACATAAACCACGATCCAGTGCTTGTCATCCAGTGTCCGATCCATGACCTCCACATCGCCGCCCGCCACCGTCTTGAGGTAGTCCAGATCGGCCTTGATCGAATCCTCGAGGATCTTCCACTCGCGCCGCGTGTATGTGAAGGACACGGCCTCAATCGTCTTCTCCGTTGGATGTGCCATCACGCCGCTGACATCCGCCCGGGGGTTCGACGCCAACACCCTCTTCTGGTCCGTTTCGAGGTTGTACGCGACCAGCGCACCCGTATTCCGTCCGACACTGTCCATCATGTAGAGGATATTGCCGCTCTTGTCGAAGCCTGCGGGGCCGGTGGTCATCAGGTCGTCGCGCGAGATCTTCATGAACAACGTCCAATCCTTGCCGCCGTCAGTCGGCTTGAAAATCTCGCTGCCACCGTCCGGCGTCATCTT
This sequence comes from Phycisphaerae bacterium, assembly GCA_049644045.1. GTDB lineage: Bacteria > Planctomycetota > Phycisphaerae > UBA1845 > UBA1845. The sequence goes on along the minus strand of JBARRC010000782.1, from coordinate 1,486 downwards.
CGTGGCCAACCGGATGTTGAAATCATCATCGGTCGTGAATCCCGCGTAGCCGTCGTTCTGTTGGATCAGCCTCCGCTCCCCGGTCTCGATGTTGATATGGTAGACGTCGTGAAGCTGCGGAACACGATCGTTGATCGCGATCAGCATTTCGTTCGGGAATTTGTGGCTGGCGTGTTGGAAGCGCGCCTGCACTCCGTCAATGGGCGTCAGGTCGCGCGTCTCGTTCGTTTCCAGATCGGTTGCATAGAGGTGCCAGTTCTCGTCGCCGTCCTTGTCCTGGATGTACACGATGTACCGGTTATTGTAGGTCCACCCGTACATACGAATCCCGCGCTTTTTGTCTTTCGTCACCGGCTTCGCGGCCGACGGGTCGTCCACCGGCCCGACCCACACGTTCAGGACGCCGTCAACATCAGCCAGGTAAGCCAGCTTCGAGCCGTCCGGGCTGATCTTGGGACTTGCCTTGTCCGGATTGCCGAACAAAGCGCTTCGCGCAATCAGCGGCGTGCTGTTCATATCTTTCGGCGTCATCTTTTGGATGTCGCCATGCCGCTCGGGTGCGCTGCACCCCGTCGCCAATGCAACGATCAAGCACGATGTCAAACAAGTTCGCACGGTATGTTCCTCTCAACTTTGAAGTTTGAGCCAACCAAAGAGCGGACCATTGTACCATCGAACCCGCGCAGTATGCAGGACATCGTGTCAAATCTTGTGTGAACGGGCCCGCGACACTTCCGGCGGGATCTGGTTGCTCGATCAGAGCCGCGACCGTGAGGGAGCGGTCACGCGGGTCCCGATCAGAACCGCGACCGTGAGGGAGCGGCCATGTTCGCTGGACCGAGAATCCTTTCTCGGCACCTGCCAGAGGACCGAGAAAGGATTCTCGGCACAGCGTGCACGAGCCGCAGGCTTTAGCCTGCGCGGATACACCGCGCGACCTGAAGGTCGCGGCTCACGTTTGGCACCCGCGTGAAGTGTCCGGAACGATGAGACCTGCGGCTCGTCAGGTTTTGTCATACGTTCCTTATGCGTTTATGATGGTTCCTTTGAACGTTTTACGCCGGAAGAATGGTCGAGCAATGGGGTGAATCGTCATGATCCAGTCACTGCGGATCACCGTTCTTGTGGAAAACACGGTTGGGGCTCGGGGTCTTACTGCCGAACATGGCCTGGCACTGTGGATCGAAGCCGACGGAATGAACATCCTCTTCGATACCGGACAAGGGCCGGCTTTGACCGTGAACGCCAAAGCTCTCGGGATTGACCTCCGAAAGACCGATGCGGTGGTCCTCAGCCACGGTCATTACGACCACACCGGCGGCCTTGACAGGGTGCTGGGTGACCTTGAGCGCGCGGCGGTTTACGTCCATCCGCAGGCTTTCGAGGCCAAGTTCGGCAGGCGAGGGGACGGCACCGCCAGCTACATCGGGTCGCCCATCCGGAGCATCGATCAGATCCGTCCACACGTTTCGGAGGTGGTCTTCAC
>JBARRC010000781.1:0-1770 GCA_049644045.1 Phycisphaerae bacterium | reverse complement strand
GGCTGCAACCGCTTATTTCCGGTTCGCCCGCTACCGCCCTCTCTCGTAGGCGGCGGGAGCTTATCCTGTGGGCCCATCGATAAACCTTTAGGACCATAGGCCGACCCGCGGACGACGGGAAAAAGTTTACGATAAGGGGTCTGCAACCCACTCCATGCAGACCCCTCGCTAAACTTTTAGGTCACCTGACCGACCCGTCCTTCGCGGGGAAAGGTTTACGAAGGGGGTTCCGCACAGAAGTCCCGCCGCCTACGAGATCATATCGAACCACACTCTATACTATTCGACTTTCTGAACTCGCCGTAACGCCTACGTTTGCAGGGACTTAGCCCGTCTTGCCCGGTACACTAAAAGTACGATTCGGCGAGCCTCAACTCGCAATAAACGCACAGTTCAGCACGATTAAGTGCACGGTTCCGGCGGATTAAGTGCGCGCTGACCATGCAGAACGGGGCGGCCCTTCCGGAGTGCCCGGGGCGTTCGCCCGGGGGCGCTTTTGGAACGGGAAGCGGGATGCGTCACCGAGCACAACTCCCCACCATCGACCTCGCTGGTACGCGTGCTCCTGGCATCCGGCCTCCGCCTTTTTCGTTCATCCGTGGCGCGAACAGGAAGCCGCCTGAACATGTGTCGCTCCGGTTCTGCTGACATGCGTCGCCGAGCGAGCACATGCGCCGTCCACCACCGCATTGCCGTGCATGCAGACCCTCATCACCTGCAACGCGACCACCACCGCCAGACTCGTGAAGCGCCAGCCCCTCAGCCCGACGCCGGTCGGTAGCCTGGACGTGACGTCTCGGCTGGACCACGGTGGTCTACAGGCGTGTTCGCGCAAGATCCGGGGGCAGTCAAATCAAGATACAGGCTGCTGCGTGCGCTTCGCAAACGAATCGGCGATGCTAGAATGCTCGCAGCACGGTGTGCGCGTCGGTTTCGCCGGTTGGAAAACCGAGTTGTTGTTCCGTCATTGCGGTGTCGTAACGGCTGGAGCAGCCGAGCGAATCCCGAGCGCCCCCGCCGAGGCGATGTTCGGCCTCGAACGAGGTGAGGCCTCAAGCTGGAGCAACCGCCATGAGTGAAGCTGGAGGAGACGAGTCAGTCCTGCACGTTGCGGTGGAGTACGACAGCACGTCGCGCCGCATGGTGATTTGCATTCTCGGAGGGGCCTCACACACGCTGGTCTACGACGCGCAGACCGAAGCAGACATCCTGAATCGTCTCCGGTTCATCAGCTCTGCCGGGCGGGACGTGGAGAGTCATCTAGTGGTCCTCCCGTGCCAGTTCGCTCTGGCCAGGGGGCGAAGATCGCCGAGGTCAGAAGACGTGAAGGCTCTGGGCGCAGCACTGGGAAGTTTCCTGTTCGGCGGCAAGGTCGGCGAGGAGGTCCGCGATCGGCTTCAAGCCGCACGACAGCAGGACGGGACGCTGAACATCCGTCTCACGGTGAACAACCCGTACCTGCGGTCCCTACCTTGGGAAACCGCCTCGATCTCAGCAGAGTCGGGGGAAGAGGCAATTCCGCTGTGCTGGCTATCAGGCGTGCAGCTACTGCGAGCCGGCTACTCTTGCTCACGTGGACAAGGCATCGCAGGGCGCCTTGAGGTAGGTGTGATCATCGAGGACCCGGGCTACGTAGCGGAGATCCAGCGGCTTCGCGAAGCCGTGCAGGATTCGCATGCTCGCAATCTATACGTGGAAGAACCGCTGGTGGAGCAAGGTTGGCTCTCGGTCTCCAAACATCTTGGAACCAAGAACTGGCATGTGCTGGTC
>JBARRC010000780.1:0-6526 GCA_049644045.1 Phycisphaerae bacterium | reverse complement strand
AATAGCACTTGCCCGGGAAAACGGCCTGCGAGGACGCAGGCCGCTACGATCTCAGTAGGACGACAGAATGTGACACGATGCCACAAAATATGGTCACACCCGTGCTACGGTCCACGTGCCCGGTCGGTTTGATTTTCCGGACCGGCGGCGATACCGTGTGCCTGGTTTAAGCGTAAGATCACGAGTTTCCGGCGAGGAGTTCTCATGACTGTTGCATCACAAACGTGCTTTGATGCCATTGCGACCGTTGATCCCGAGATCCTTCCCGTCATGGAGGCGGAGGTTCGCCGCCAACGGGAGACGATCGAGCTGATCGCCTCGGAGACCCACGTGTCGCGGGCTGTTCTCGAGGCGCTCGGGTCGGTGTTCACCAACAAATACGCCGAAGGCTATCCGGGCCGCCGGTACTACGGCGGGTGTCAGAACATGGACGGGGTCGAGGACCTCGCCCGGCGGCGAGCCAAACAGCTCTTCGGCTGTGACCATGCCAATGTTCAACCGCACTCGGGTGCCTCAGCCAATGCGGCCGTCTATCTTGCCATCTGCCAGCCGGGCGACACAATTCTGTCACTCAGCCTTGCGCACGGCGGGCACCTGTCGCATGGTCTGAAGGTGAACATGAGCGGCCTTTTGTACAACATCGTTCCGTACGAGGTTGATCCGAAGACCGAGCAGATCGACATGGCCGAGGTCCGCCGCCTGGCGCGCGAGCACAAGCCCAAGCTGATCATCTCCGGCGCGTCGGCCTATCCGCGCACGCTCGACTTTGACAAGTTCTCCGAGATCGCCGAGGAGGTCGGCGCGGTGCACATGGCTGACATCGCCCACATCGCCGGCATGGTCGCCGTGGGTTTGCACCCCAGCCCCATTCCCTCCGCACCGATCATTACCACGACGACGCACAAGACTCTCCGTGGTCCCCGTGGCGGTATGATCATGTGCAAAGACGAGTGGGCGAAGAAGATTGACTCGCGCGTTTTCCCCGGTTCGCAGGGCGGCCCGCTCATGCACTGCATCGCCGCCAAGGCGGTCGGCTTTGCCGAGGCGCTCAAACCCGAGTTCAAGAGCTACCAGCAGCAAATCCTCAACAACGCCCAGGCGTTGGTGGAGGGGCTGGTGTCGAAGGGCAACCGGCTGGTCTCCGGCGGCACGGACACGCATTTGAGGCTGCTGGACCTGCGACCCGCCTACCCGGATGTCAGCGGCAGGCAGGCGGAGGACTGGCTGGGCTCCGCGAATATCATCGTCAACAAGAACATGATTCCCTTCGACGAACGCAAACCCATGCAGACCAGCGGTTTGCGAATCGGGACGCCGGCGGTGACAACGCGTGGCATGAAAGAAGATGAGATGCGGACGATCGCAGGCCTCATCGATCGCATCCTCCGTACTCAAGGTGATGAAGCCGCCATCGAGGCCGCTCGCGGTGAAGTCCGCTCGCTGTGCGAGCAATTCCCGTTATGACTGACCGGGCGCGGGAGGTTGCCGATCTCATCGTGGTGGCGGTGATACTGTGGGTGCTCGTGCTCACGGGGTGCAGCGGCCGCGCCGTCGTTCACATGATCCCACTGGGGGCCAAGAAGATCAGCATGACCAGCCCGTTGGTCGTCCGGGTCTCACCCGATGAATGCTACTTCTGGCTCAACGAAAAGCAGGACCTGTGCGTCGCGATGCGCGCAACGAATGTCTCGCTGATCGGCAAGCGATTTGAACGCGAGTTTGTCCTTTCGCTTGTATTGGACGGCCCGCCCGCCGGGTCCGCCCGCCAGTACCGCGTGGGACGCCGGGTGATGCGAGCGCGGGGTCGGGCCGGCTACTCCCACACACGATCCGCGTCACTCGCGGGAATTGTCGGCGTCTGGGACTACGGAAAGGGTAAGCTCCGCGGCCGGTTTCGCCTCGCCGCCAAGCAACAGTCATATTCGGTTCTAACGGGTTGGAAGGGGGACCGCCGGGTTCTTTTCGTCGGCGAGTTCATCGCGGCAGCCAATCGCGAGATGGGCGAGAGAATCCTTGTCCGGACCGAGGAGGATGGTATGGCCCGTCCGCCGCCGCGCGGCAAGCCGATACCCGTCAAGGGGCCGCCTGGGTCGCTGCAGCAAAACGAGCCGCGGGCTTGAAGCCTTGCTGTTACCCACACCTTCCGGATCGGCGCAGCCGGACCGGAACCTTGTCCCGGAGGGACATTCGACAATAGCCCAGCGATGAATCGCTGGGCTATTCTCACTTGCCCCTATGGGGCACCTTTGGGAATGTGGGTAATAGCAAGGCTTGAAGCCCGCGCGGACGTGGCTGCCACCGGTTGGAAACCGGTGCCCATGTTTTGTTGGAGTCTCTTACTCAACCTCCCAACAGGCCACGTAGTGGCCGGGTCGCAACTCGCGCAGCGGCGGCACGCCGGAAGGCTCCAGCTCGTCGGTTTCCACACATCGCTTTAGCACCGCGTTGCCAACTTCCGATTCGATGGGCACGGTGATTCGCGCATCGTCGCGGGCACGTTCGACGCTGAGCGCACAACGCGGGTGGAAGCGACAGCCGGACGGCATGTGTGCCGGATCGGGAACGTTGCCCGGAATGACCTCGAGCCGCACTTTCCGCCTCGATAGGCGCGGCGTACAGCGTAAAAGCCCTTGCGTGTAGGGGTGCAGCGGCCTGGTGAGCAACTCCTCAACCGGGCCGTGTTCCACAATCCGACCCGCATACATGGTGTACACGTAGTCGGCGATCTGGGCCACCACCCCCAGGTCGTGCGCGATCAGCAGGATGCTCATCTGCGTCTCGGCCTGGAGTTCTCGCAGAAGTCCGAGGATTTGAAGCTGTATGGTGACATCGAGAGCGGTCGTCGGTTCATCCGCAATCAAGAGCGACGGCTGACACGATAGTGCCATCGCGATCATCACCCGTTGGCGCATCCCGCCTGACATCTGATGCGGGTAATCGCGAGCGCGCTGCTGAGGCGCGGGGATACCGACCTTGCGCAGCATCTCGATAGCCGCAGCGCGGGCGGCCTTGCCGCGCAGTGGTTGATGCAGCTCAATGGCCTCAACGACCTGGCCGCCCACCGTATGGACCGGATTCAGCGAGACAAACGGTTCCTGAAAGATCATCGCGATGCGGTTTCCGCGAATCTTGCGCATCTGCTTTTCGGACAATTGGAGCAGATCGACCGGATGGGTACCATGGCACCCTTGTGGTTCATTTAGAAAAATCCGCCTGGCGGTGATTCTGCCCGGTGGCTGGGGGATCAGGCGCATGATCGATAGCGCCGTCACGCTCTTACCACACCCGCTCTCCCCGACCAGCGCGACCGTCTTGCCACGCGGAATGTGCAGTGAGACTTCGCCCACGACGGGCAGGACACCAGCCTCGGTGACAAACGACACGCATAAATCGCAAACATCGAGAATAATGCGAGAACCTCCGTCATGATCCTCGCTCCGGCGGGCTGCCTGTCAACGCTCGTAGGAGCCGCTAAACTTGCAGGGGTCCGTGACAAAATCGGTGGGGGCACGAATCACATACTGGAATCGCCGATCCGGACCGGAAACGCGCATGGCGCGATGGGGGCTCGCCCGCTCCCTCACGGTCGCGGCTCTGATTGGGCGCACCCATCCCGCCGGAAGTGTCACGGACCAAACTTACAGGTCTCAGGCTGACCACACTTGAATGATTTCCGCTGACCGACTAGAAAGTCGGTCTCACAAAGGGCTTTGACCGACTGGAACGTCGACCCCACAGGAAGAGAGTCAATCCCGCAAAGGGTTCCGACGCCGAGAATACCACGGCAGGGAGAATACGATCGATGGTTGCGGCCTCCGAGGCACAGGAATCGAAAGCCGAACGCACCCCGGCACGCCGGGGCTGGTTCAGGAGATTGATTCCGTTGGGCGTGGTGGCAGCGGCAGCGGTCGTGGTGGGTCTTGTGGCCACGATGCCGAACGAGACGGCGCCGGTGCCCGCCGAGTCCCAGCGCGCTGGGATTCCCCCGGTCAACGTCAAGGTTCGGCATGTCCAGGTCATGCCCGAGCTGGCTGATACACTCGATCTGACGGCTGTGGTGGAGCCGGACCGGGTGGTCCGGGTCGCCGCTGAGATCACCGGGCGAATCGAAAAGATCGGCTGTCGAGCAGACCGAACCGCGGGCTTTAGCCCGCGCGGTGACCCAGAGCGAGCCGCGGGCTTCAGCCCGCGCGGTGCCACAGACCTAAGCGGAGCTCCATCGCTCGACGAGAATCCGCACGGGCTTCAAGCCGCGCCTCATTGTACAATCCTTCAGGAGGGCGAGCCCGTTGCTCAAGGTGATCCGATCATCCATCTGAACACAGACCTGCTGCAAGCCCGTCTCGAGCGGATCCGTGCCCAGTTCAACTACGATCAGCGCGAGCACCGTCGCATTCTGGGTTTGTTCGAGCGTGAAGCCTCGTCAAAGACCGAACTCGACGACGCGCGGACAAGAAGAGATGTGAGCAAGGCGCTGTTGGACGAAGCCCTTGCGTACGCGAAGCGCACGGTAGTTGTTGCGCCGATCAGCGGCATTTTGAACCGCTTGCCGATGGAGGTCGGCGAGTACGTCACGCCGGGCGACTGCGTGGCCGAGATCGTGGACATCGACCGTGTTAAAGTCGTTGTGGACGTGCCCGAGCGCGACGTGCACTATCTGAAGGTGGGCGACACCGCGATAATCTTCGTTCACATCCCGCAGGCGAAGGAAGTGACGGGTGAGATCACCTACATCAGCGAGCTGGCTGATGACCAGACCCGCACGACGCGGGTGGAAATCACGGTAGACAACCGCGAGCACCTGCTGCGCAGCGGACAGATCGTTCGGGCGCGCCTTACCCGCCGCATCCTTACCGACGTCATCATGGTTCCGCTGGGCGCGGTCATCCCGCTGGAGCACGGTAAGGCGGTCTATGTGGTCAACCACGACGGCCGGGCCGAGCGCAGGCTGGTCGAACTCGGGTTCATCAAGGGACGCAGCGTGCGGATTCTCAGCGGCCTGGAGGATGGGGATCGGCTGATCGTCGCCGGTCATCGCTACGTCGGTCCGAACCAGCCGGTCGCTGTCGTAAGCGAGCCGCGGGCTTCAGCCCGCGAGGAGCAGTGACCGGCCGTGCTTCTTACAGATACCGCCATTCGAAATCGCACCACGATCGGTGTTCTCATCACCGTCATCATAGTCTTCGGCACATACAGCTACGTCTCGATGCCGCGTGAAAGCGCGCCGGATATACCGATCCCTTACATCGTGATCACTACCAGTTATGAAGGCGTTTCGCCGGAGGACATTGAGTCATCGGTCACGATCAAGATCGAAAAGGAGCTGGCCGGCCTGAAGGGTGTGAAGGAGATCCGGTCAACCAGCGCCGAAGGCTTCTCGACCATCACGATTGAGTTTCTACCGGAAGTAAACATTGATAACGCAATGCAATACGTCCGCGACAAAATCGACCTGGCCAAGCCTGAACTGCCCGACGAGGCCGAAGAGCCGACGCAGATGGAGATCAACATCGCCGATTTCCCGATCATAATGATCAACATCTCCGGCACCATCTCGCCGATCCGTCTCAAAGCCGTCGCCGACGACCTGGAGGAGGTGATCGAGACGATTCCCGGCGTGCTCAACTGCAACGTGTTGGGCGCATTGGAACGCGAAATCCGCCTGGAGATCGACCCGGACAAGGTGGCCGCGTACGGGCTGACGATCCCGGAAATCATCAACCTGATTCCCTCTGAGAATGTCAACATATCAGCCGGCGGGTTGGAGACGCCCGGCACGAAATTCAATGTGCGGGTCCCCGCCGAGTTCGTGGAGCCGGAGGAGGTGGATGAGCTGTTCATCGCCGTCCGCGATGGGCACCCGATCTATCTGACCGACGTGGCCGCCGTGCGCGACACCTTCAAGGACCGCATGGGGATCGCACGCCTCGACGGGGCCGAAAGCATCACGGTGGCCGTCCAGAAACGCGTCGGCGAGAACATCATCTTCATCGCCGAAGCGGTGAAAAAGGTGCTGGAAGAGTTCCGCCGGCGCGCGCCGATGGGCGTGCGCTTCGACATCACCCTCGATCAGTCGAAGGACATCCGCTCGATGGTCAGCGACCTGGAGAACAACATGCTCTCCGGGCTGATCCTTGTAGTGGTGGTAATGATCCTGGTTCTGGGGTGGCGTGTCAGTATCATCGTCGGCTGCGCGATTCCCACGAGCATGCTGCTGAGCGTCACGGTACTCCAGGCAATGGGGTATACGCTGAACATGATCGTGCTGTTCAGCCTGATCATGGCGCTAGGCATGCTCGTGGACAATGCCATTGTGATCGTCGAGAACATCTACCGGCATTACGAAATGAGCGGCAAGCGGATCGAGGCGGCGATGAAGGGAACGGGCGAGGTGGCCTGGCCGGTCATCACCTCAACGACGACAACGGTGGCCGCCTTTACCCCGATGATATTCTGGCCCGGCATCATGGGCGAGTTCATGAAGTACCTGCCCATCACGCTGATCACCACGCTCATCAGTTCGCTG
>JBARRC010000779.1:0-14073 GCA_049644045.1 Phycisphaerae bacterium | reverse complement strand
GGACTACATGGGTGCACACGGCGCCTTGATCCTCGGACATGCTGACGAACGTGTTGTGGCTGCGATCAGCAAAGCCGCGTCAAAAGGCAGCGGCTTCGGCGCGCCCTCCGAGATCGAAGTCCGCCTGACCGAGCTGATTGTCAGCCGCTTCCCCACGATTGATATGCTGCGGCTGGTCAACACGCCGGCCGAAGCGCTGACCGGCGTCGTGGCGCTGGCTCGGAGCCATACCGGTCGAAGCGGGATCGTCACATTTGATGGATGCTGGCACAGTTACGTCGGGAGCGTATCGGCCCAAGCAGCCGACGGCGGCACCGCGGAGTCGTCGCCAGCCGTCCCCTACAACAGCGTTGAAGTCATCGAGGAGCTGTTTCGTAACCGTGGTTCGGGCATTGCGGCTGTGATCGTTGAACCCGTCGCAGCCAGCATCGGGCTCATTCCGCCCGCCGACGGCTTCCTGGCGTTCCTTCGTTCGCTTTGTGATGACCACAACGTGCTACTGGTCTTCGACGAAACACTGACCGGTTTTCGCCTCACGCCTGGTGGTGCAGATGCTTTCTACGGGGTTAGACCCGATCTGACGCTCCTGGGGCCGATCATCGGAGGCGGACTGCCGTTGGCTGCCTACGGCGGCTGCAAGGAGGTCATGAAACACGCGGACAGGAATACCGGCATGCCACGCACCAGCCCTGCCGCCGGCAACCTGCTTGGGATGGCCGCCGGTCTCGCCACGCTGCAAGCAGTGGGTGAGTCCGGGTTCTACGAAGCGTTGGAAGCGCAGTCCGCGCGGCTTGACGAAGGTCTGCGCGCGGCGGCAGCCGCAGCCTGTGTTCCGACCTGTCACACACGGGTGGCCAGCATGCTGGGCATGTTCTTCGGCGAGATCACCGTAACCGATTCCGCCTCCGCGAGTCGGTGTGATACCGCTCTTTTCGCCCACTATCACCGGGCCATGCTCGATCGGGGCGTTTTCCTACCACCGTCGCCGCTTTCACCCCTCTTCGTCTCTGCGGCTCACTCGAATGACGAGATCGACCGCACGATCGAGGCCGCCCACGACGCGCTGCGCATCGCCGGGGAAAGCAGCCGTCGGTAAGGATGAAGGATGAAAAGGGGGAAGTCGCTTCTATTCATCCTTACATCCTTCATCCTTCATCCTTGCTGAACGAAACCTCTTCCAGTCGATGCCGAGCTTGCGCATTCGAGCCCGCAGTGTGTGTGGGTTGATGCCCAGCATGGCCGCGGCACCTTGAGGACCTTCAACGCGCCCCGAAGCAGCCCTCAGAGCCACCCCGATGTGTTCGCTTACCACTGCGTCCAGAGTCGGGAACTCTGCGGGCGCCTTTGTGGAGTCGACCACGGCACGCGCACCGTCGACCTCCGTGGTGCGTGGGCCAGGCACACTTCCCAGAGCCGTGGCAATCTCCAAACGCTTGCCATTCCCTAGAATCGCGGCGCGGTCGATCACGGCGGCCAACTCCCGGATGTTGCCCGGCCAATCGTAGGCGAGTAGGAGGTTCACGTCGTCAGGCAACGGAACCAGAATCGGCAAGCCAAAACGCTTGGCGGAGCGCAGGGCAAAGTGGGTAGCCAGCGCCGACAGGTCTTCGGGGCGATCGCGTAAGGAAGGGAGTTGAATGGGAAAAACCGCGAGCCGATACCAGAGGTCTTCCCGGAACCGCCCGCCCGTCACCATTCTCTGCAGGTCTTGGTTCGTCGCTGCGATAACACGAACGTCCACCGAGAGTTGACGCTGGCCGCCAACTCGCTCAAACGTTCCATCTTGGAGGATCCTCAACAGGCGGACTTGGGCAGCAAGTGGCAACTCGCCGACCTCATCAAGAAACAGCGTGCCCCCGTCAGCGCGCTCGAACCATCCTTTGCGCATGGCCACGGCCCCGGTAAAGCTGCCTCGCTCGTGTCCAAACAACTCCGAATCGATCAGCTCCGGCGGGATCGCACCGCAATTCACCCGCAGGAACGGACCACGCTCCCGACCGGAACGTGCATGAATGGCCCGGGCAATTACTTCCTTGCCTGAGCCTGTTTCACCAAACAGCAGCACGGGGACATCGGAAGGAGCCACGAGTTGCACACGTTCCATCACGATTCGCAGGCCGGATTCCGCGCCTACGATGGTCTCGCTGATCTCCCGGCGTCCGAGCTTTGTCAGCAGCGAATGCCGATCTGCCTCCGCCGCGTCTCGGTGTGTCTTGACCGCATGAAGTGCGCGGTCGTTCTCGAGCGCGACCGAGAACGGCTCCACTAACACTTTGGCAACCTCCTCGTGTAGCCCACTGAACGATCGCGGAGGACATGCGACAAGCAGTAACAGCCCCGAAGGGCCGTCGTCGCTACACAGAGGGCCGACGAGCGTTTCCCCTTCAATTCCATCCGGTACGATCAGTTCAGGTGCTATCGGACCTTTGTCCCGCGGCAGACGAAGCGTTTCGCCCCGGCGACACCAAGCGAGCAGACGTTCCAGATCTTTGGTTTTCAGAACGGTACGCGTTCCTTTTGGATGAGGTGCAGAGCTGGATGCCCCCAAACCGGCGGTGTCCACGGAAGACCGCTCAAGGTTGATTCGCCGCACCAATACGAGGTCCACGGGCAGGTGCTTGTGAAGTAGCGGTGCGATTTGCAAAGTGAATTCGTGAATCTCTAGGTGCTGGCAGGCTTCGCGCCAGACCTTCAGAAGCAGCGACATAAACTGTTGCATAACCTGGCACCACTCGCAAATATCACGGTCTCTAGCAAATACAATAGCCTTTTCTAGTATATGTGCTGGAGCAGGCTAAGGCAAGCCTCACAAAACCGCCATTCTTCCACGGAATCGGCGAAACCTGCCCGCGCAGCGCGTGGCACACAAGGTGCAAATCCTGCACCACGAGCACACTTCGATGATGCAGGGTGGTAGGTATGTCAGAACACAGATCACGGCGTTTTTTGATGGAAGCCCGAGGCGTGGCCCTGCGCAGCCGGCGCGTGCGCCTGTGGGCGTTATTAGTACTGCTAATCGTGCTGGCGCTTGGTGTGCAGGCGGTTGTGCCGGAGTGGAGGCTGCTACCCGACTTCGGATCGTCGCTGGGGGCTGCTACAATACTCGGGCTTTTCCTCGCAGCGCACTTTTGTGAGTACATCGACTCCACCCTGGGCATGGGATATGGCACAACGCTCACGCCGGTGTTATTGTTGGCCGGGTTCGCGCCGCTGCAGATCGTACCGGCTGTGCTTTTCAGTGAGTTTGTTACCGGGCTGGCCGCCGGTCTGTTGCACCATCGTGATGGCAATATCGATCTTTTGCGGGACCGAAAGGCCCAGGGCACAATGGTGTTGTTGTCAGTGCTCAGCGCATTCGGCGCCGTGGCGGCGGTGACGCTGGCCATCCGCATCCCGAAGTTTTGGTTGACGGCCATTATTGCGACGATCATCCTGTCAGTCGGCGTACTCATTCTCGCCACTATCCACCGGCAACTGGCGTATCGGCGTGGTCACATCATCGCCCTCGGGGCCGTGGCCGCCTTCAACAAAGGGCTCAGCGGAGGTGGATACGGTCCGCTCGTGACCGGTGGACAGGTCGTCTCGGGCGTGTCGCCCAAGCAAGCGGTGGCGATCACGTCTCTTGCAGAGGCGTTGACCTGCCTTGTCGGTCTGGCGGCTTACGTGTGGATGCGAGGAAGCCCGGACTGGTCACTGGCCGTTCCACTAACAGTGGGCGCATTGCTCTCGGTGCCGATGGCCACGCTAACCGTCCAGAGACTTCCCGAGGCATTTATGCGCGGTAGCGTGGGCGTGGTTACGTGTTTCCTGGGGTTGCTAACGTTCGTGAAGCTGCTTTCGTGACTCATTCTTCCTTCCTCGAGCCAGCACGGTGCATGAATTGGAGAAGTACATGTATCTAAGATCCATGGCGGCGTGCAGTCTGTCCCTGATGCTTCTCTCAGGCTGTGCGCTGCAGGAGATTCGGAGTAAGACCAGTTTCGGCCCCGAATACCAGCACTTCGGCTCCACCAATACCAACAGCGTGCGCTGGACAGCCGTACAGGGGCTCGATTTCAAATGGGACAAGGGAATCACGACCGGCGTGACGTACCAGCGCCGCGACGTAGATGACGGAAACGGGAACAACGAGAACCGCGTGCTGCTCGAGTTCTCATTCCCTTTGTGGAAGGCGGAATCGAAGCAGACCCAATTGGCCCGGCGCGTACGGCGTCTGGAAGACCGGTTGGTCGTGCTCGAGGCGGCCGTCCAACACGGAGAAAACTGATGAAGAATCGAAACCGCTTGTGTGTATTCCTGGTCATTTCGACCTTCTGCTTTTTTGCAGGCGGCTGTTGGGAACCCGTGTATAAGGGTGTCGCAATAGGGGTCACTGATGGCCTCGCGTCGCTGGTCGAATCGTTCATAACCTCTACGGTGGGCACCGCGATTGACGGTATGTAAACTGCATGTCTAAACGTGGGTATGCGTGCCTCCGAAACTCGATAATGGAGGTGGGAATGGCACGTGGATTGCAAAGGATTCTTTCGGAGCGCGCGTCGTATCCCGAAGGGGGCCTGGGTGCGCTTGGTTTGTGGGATCTTCGTGAGGGTCGTTAGACTATAGGACTGGCCAAACACGGGAGGACTAGTCATGCGTGTACGTTCAACTCACCGGTATCTCCGTTTCCTCATCGTTGCGTTAAGCATGACGGCAATCAGTACTGCTGACGTTGCCGCGCAAGTGGTCTTGCGCGTCTATGGGTCGGAGGGACCCGCTCCCGCCGTGTACGAAGCAGCAGCCGTCTTCGGTGATCAGCACAATGCGAAGGTGGAGGTGGTGTCGGGCCCGCCCAGCAATTGGCTCGACAAAGCCGTTGCGGACGCGGACATAATCTTCAGCAGTGCCGAGTTCATGATGTCCGATTTCGTACGTACGACCAAGCTCGAGATCGACAACGCCTCCATAACACCCCTTTATTTGCGCCCCTCAGGCATCCTGGTGCGTCCCGGCAATCCGCAGCAGATTCTCGACTTTCCGGACCTCTTGAGGCCGGGGATACGGGTGATGGTCGTCATAGGCTCCGGGCAGGTCGGCTTGTGGGAAGACATGGCGGGTAAGCAGGGAGACATCCGAATCATACGCGCGCTTCGCAGGAACATTGCGATATTCGCCGCCAACAGTACGGAAGCGATCAAGCTGTGGGATGAGAGAAAGGACATCGATGCATGGATCACGTGGAACATCTGGCATATGCCGCTTCGTGATCGAGCGCAACTGGTGCAGGTGGGCGAAGATTACCGGATTTATCGCCAGTGCAGCGTTGCCTTGACGGAGCGGGGTAAGAGCAAGCCTTTAGCGGCGCAGTTCATAGACTTTCTGACGTCGTCGGAGGGTGCGAAGATCTTTGAGTCTTGGTATTGGCTGCCGCCGCCGACCGGTCCGAACCCGCTCATCGTACGCAATGACATTACTATTGTGTGTCGAGTGGATACGGATGAATGGAAAGACAACGTTGGGAAGGGACTCACGCACATCCGCGAGCTTGTCGAAGCCTATAAATCCATAGGAGTGCCGCCCAGCGAGCTGCATATCAGCGCTGTCTTTCATGGTAGCGCGGGATATTGGATGCTGAAGGATGGTCCGTATGCCGCGTTTACCAAACGAAAGGGCGCGAATCCTAACAAGGTGATCATCCAAGAATTCGTTGAACTGGGGGTCAGCATTGAGTTGTGCGGCCAGACGATGAAGGAACACGGATGGACAAAGGAGGACGTACTTCCCGGAGTGAAGATCGTGCCGAATGCCTATCCGCGAATAGTCGATCTGGAACTTCAGGGATATGCGTACATAAGATTCTGAATCAGGGGGCGGCAGGTACCTGGTATGAGTCAATACTCTGAGATGGATGAGTGCTGTGGACAGTAGTCGGCGAGCTTTTCTTAAGGCGGGTATGGCCGGAGTGTGTGGTTCGGCCGTGGGTCTTGGTCGCGAAATGGCGGTCGCATCCGGGGTACACCAGGTTTCGGGTGACTGGATGGGCGTGCTCGTGGACCTCACCAAATGCAACGGGTGTCGGCAGTGCGAAGCCGCCTGCAACGAGGCGGCCGGGTTTGAAGTTCCTACGAAAGAGGAATTACTGGATGAGTCGGTGTTCAACGAAACTCGACGCCCCGGGCCGGCAAGCTACACAACGGTGAACAGGTATTCCGACTTGGTGAGTGACGAGGCTGGAAACAGGCCCGTCTATGTCAAATCGAGCTGTATGCACTGCGTCGATCCGGCATGTGTATCCGCCTGTCTTGTGGGAGCGATGCGGAAGCAGCCCAATGGGGCCGTCACATACGACGCCTGGAAGTGCATGGGATGCCGTTACTGCATGGTGGCGTGCCCGTTCGAGATGCCGACTTATGAGTACAACAATGTATTCACGCCGCAGGTTCGCAAGTGCACTTTCTGCTCGGATGAGGGGAACCCGTATAAAGGGGATGTCCCCGCTTGCGTGCAGGCCTGCCCAAAGCAATGTCTGGTCTACGGGAAGCGCAGCGAACTGCTCGCGAACGCCCATACGAGAATCAAACGACATCCGGACGTGTACGTTGATCATGTATATGGTGAGCATGAGGCCGGCGGGACGTCGTGGCTGTACGTATCCGGCGTGCCGTTTGAGGAGATCGGCTTTGTGCAAATCGGTGCCGAGGCACCGCCGCGCCTTAGTGAGGCCATTCAGCACGGCGTCTTCAACCACTTTATCCCACCGATCGCTTGGTGCGGAGTGCTCGGTTTAGCCATGTGGCTGACGCGGCCGGAGTCGCCGCAGGAGGAGGAGGCTTCGTCTGAAGAGGGCGATTTGGATTCGATTCCGCGAGCGACTGCGTCGAAAAGGCCCGCGCGTGAACTTGAAAGGCAACCCGTGTGACAACCCACGACCTGCCCCTGCCCGTAAACAGAAAGCTCTTCACACCCGGAGTGTGGGCCTTGCTCATCGTGATGGCAGTCGGAGCCCTTTGCGGAGTGTTCCGTTTCCTGTTCGGCCTGCAGGCAAGTACGAATCTCAACCAACAATACCCATGGGGCATTTGGATTATCGGAGACGTTTCCTTTATCGCCCTGGCAGCCGGCGGCTTTACGACGGCGGCCATCGCTCACGTTTTCCATCGCCACGATTATCATGCCCTTGCACGGCCCGCGCTCGTCACTGCACTGCTCGGCTACACCTTTGCGTGCGTTTTGCTGGCTGCCGACCTCGGAAGGTATTACAACATTTGGCATCCGATGTTGCCGAACATGTGGCAGGGAAACTCAGCCTTGTTTGAGGTCGGCATGTGTGTGATGTGCTACCTCACGGTGTTGTATATCGAGTTCATCCCCGTGTTCTGTGAGCGTTTCATCGGCGACCTACGGTGGCCGCTTGTCAGTCGCATCTGCACTACCGTCAATCGCGTGGTGAGCAAGACCATGTTTGTGTTCCTTGTTCTCGGCGTTGCGATTTCCTGTTTGCACCAATCCTCGCTGGGCCATATCATGGTCCTTGTCCCGTCCAAGCTCCACCCTTTGTGGCACACGCCTATTCTCTCGCTGCTATTCCTGGTCTCAGCGATTATGGTTGGCTTCCCCACGGTCATCTTCGCGTGCATTTGCGGCTCGTGGGCGCTGAAGCTCAAACCTGACATGAACATGTTCGGGTCACTGGCCAAGTACATTCCCCTGTTTGTGAGCATTTATCTGGGGTTCAAGATCGGCGACATGTTCATCCGTCGCAGTTATGTTTACCTGAATGACGGGTCATTTCAAAGCTTCATGTTCATCATCGAAATGTTATTGGGCTTGATCGCTCCCTTAGTAATGACTGTATTTCGTCGCGTTCGACAGTCGCCACATTTACTATGTATAGCCGCGTTTCTCGTCATGTTCGGCGTGATTGTGAACCGTACAAACGTGTACCTGATCGGTTACAAACCGATATATGCGCCTAAGATATACTTCCCGTCCCTTGCTGAATGGGGATTGACCATTGGCTCAATTGCCGCCCTGGCTTTCTGCTGGCGTGCTATTGTCACGTACTTCCCGGTGATCAGCACGCCGCCCAGAACGAGAATGGCATGAGCGAACAAATGCCCGGTATGCGGATACGACGAGTCATGCTCGATTGGCGAAGAGGCAAGCTGTCGAACCTACTCGGCCTCATATGCTGTGTGGGCTTCATTCTCGGTATTCCTTCAGCGGTGGCCCAGGATTCAGATCGAACGGGCGGGGCGGCCGACGTTCGGAAGACCGCCTCGACGCGCGAGGAGGCAAGCGATTCCGATTGTCGCAGTTGCCATTCGTGTGATGCGCCAACGCCGGAGGACAGGTGCCTGCTCTTCCGTTGCACTCGACATAGGATGTGGAGGAGCGCCGTTGACTTGGCGGACTACCGGGGCCCGGACGTGGTCATTCTCGACGAACTGGAAGACGCCTACTTGCCGGTGCCGTTCGACCACAAGGGCCACGCGGAAATGGCGGAGATGAGCAACGGTTGCGTCACGTGCCACCACTATACGCCCAGGGGTGAGCAACATCCCGCCTGCAAAACCTGCCATGAAGTCTCACCAGCTCAGGGAAATATTGACAAGCCGGGTCTGACAGGCGCCTACCACCAGCAATGCCTGAATTGCCACCGGGAGTGGATCAATGAAAGAGACTGCGACATCTGTCATCGGAAGAAAACGGGCGGGTTGAAGAGCGGTGACGGAGCGGCATCCCCGACGAAGGATGATATTTTGGGACAGATGCACCTGCCGATCGCCGAGCCGGAGACGGACATCTACCGTGCCGGGTCAACCCAGGCTGCGGAATGGCAGGTGGTTTTCCGTCACCAAGAGCACGTGCGCCGCTTCGGGCTGAAATGCGTGGAGTGCCACCACGAGCCCAGTTGCGCGCGCTGCCACGCGCAGGGTGGACGGCAGGATGAATTCCGTACCCTCACCGAGCACCACAGGCCGTGCATCCGGTGCCATAAGCATGACATGGACTTAAGCGGTAGGAGCGCCGGCAGATGCGAGTCTTGCCATTGGCGTCAGGGTCAGCCGAAGCCGAAGCCGTTTGACCACGCCAGGACCGGCTGGCCGCTGGGCAGGTTTCACGAGGATAAGAGTTGCCGCAACTGCCATCGCAACGTGCCGTTCGTCGAGCTAAGCAGTAACTGCAACGACTGCCACAGCGGCTGGAGCCCCTCCGCGTTCAACCACAGCGTGACGGGACAGGTGTTGGATGAGAACCACGCCGAGCACGATTGCGAGGTGTGTCACGTCGAGCGCAGGTTCGATCGCCCGCCTACGTGTGATGAATGCCACGACGAGGAGGATGACGGTATAGCATTTCCGGCCAGGCGTCCCGGTTCCGTCGTCGGTCTCAAAGGACCGAACAAACAAGGGAAAGGTGGTCCTGCGTCTTCCCCCGATCCGCCAGCTCAAAGCCGACTGTGAATTGTCAGGTGGATTTAATCCGTCGGTAACGTACAATAAGTCGCCATGAGCGATTCCGACGAACTCCTCCGCGATGAGCTTTCCGCTCCGGAACCCGGTGACAACGATGAGACACCCGCGCCGCAGAGGCATCGCCACCACGTTCGCAAGCGCCTCGTGGGGCGCCGGCTCGACAAGTACCTTCAGGGCCGCTATCCGCGCATCTCACGGACGGTGATCCAGCGGTATATCAAGCAGGGGCTGGTCACCGTCAACGGCCTGCCCACCAAAGCAAGCTATGAACCGGCGGCCGGGGACCTCGTGGAGATCGTTCTCCCGCCACCCCCTGCCAGTGAAGTCATTCCCGAGGAGATCCCCCTTGACATCATCTACGAGGACGAATGGCTGCTGGCGATCAATAAATCGAGGGGAATCATCTGCCACCCCGCCCACGGAACGCAAACCGGAACCGTGGCCAACGCCGTCGCTTTTCACGCCGAAAAGTTGAGCAAAGGCAGCGACCCGTTCCGCCCCGGCATCGTGCACCGGCTCGACAAGAACACCACCGGCGTCATGCTGATGGCCAAGTGCGATGAAGCGCATTGGCGCATCGCGTTGCAGTTTGAACGGCGGACCGTACGCAAGGAGTATTTCGCCGTCTGCGAAGGTGAGATCGCCCTCGACGGTGACATCATCAACAAGCCGCTCGCACCCCACCCCCAGACGACGCAGCGCATGGTCCTGCCCGGCGCGACCGTCCCGAGGCAGGCGATGTTCAAGGAGGCCATCACCGAATACCACGTCAACACACGCTACCGGGGATACACCACGGTCGATCTGTCTCCCAAGACGGGCCGAACACACCAACTTCGCGTTCATATGTCGTCTATTGGTCACCCGATGGTCGGTGACACGCTGTACGGCGGCCGCCCGGTCAGCGAGATGGACCTTGCAGGGAGCGGTTGCACGGAGCCGCTTATCGAACATCAAGCGCTCCATGCGTGCCGTTTGCGGCTTGTTCACCCCATTCACGAGAAGCCCATGGAGCTGAAGGCCCCGTTGCCGCCGCATATCAAACGTCTCGTCGAATTGCTCGAAAAGCACCGCAGAACTTGACCACAGCCGTTCGCCACTGGGGCCGGGATCGGGGTACGCTGTGCCGAGAATCCTTTCTCGGCACCTGCCAGAGGACCGAGAAGGGATTCTCGGTCCAGCAAGATCGGAAGGACTTGGGCATGGCACCCGGGGTGACGCTGCATTCGTCACCCACAAGGGATGAGGCTACATGAGGTCACACCGTTCGACCCGGCATCATGAATAATGCCGGCTGGGCCGGTTCCTCGATGGGGAGAGGCTCATCCAACTCAATCAGATCAACGAAATCCCGGACGGAATGTTCTCCCGGATCGCTGATGAGACGATCCAAGTACTCGGAAAGATCGTCGTTGGAGAACTCAGCGAGAAAGCCGGGGGTTGCGGTCGGGTTCAGGTTTCTGATCGCATCGATGGTGTCACTCTTTGGCATCATCGTTCACGGCTCTTTCCATTGTTGAGGTACTCTGTCTGGTCAACTTACATTGCTGCACTTGACCTCGTATCGGCGGCGGCGGCAAAGTCGCTTGAACGCGATCCACCGACGGATCCCATCACCCGGCCAGTGCCCATCGCGCACGTGTTGCGCCGGGTCCGCGCGAAAAATGCAAGACGCTACGCTGAGAGGATCACACGCTCGCCGGGTGCGGGTTTCTCTCATTCAACCGCGGCCGATTCTGCGCGAAGGACCGTGCAAGACACCGCGCCGGCGGGCGTATTTTTTTTGTGTGGCACGGACAAACGTCGTGGGTTGAGACTATAACCCCAAGAACAAGCTTGTCCGTGTTGAAGCTCGACAACCTTGCCCGTACCACCCCAGTGCAAGTCCCATGGATTATCTGCACCCGTTCACGATGCCCCCAGTTGACCGCCACCGACGATGGGCGATAGTATGCCAGGCCGTGGCGATTCGATTTCAATGCGGGGCATGCGCTCAGCCGATCGAGGTCGACGACGAATGGGCGTCGAAGACGGTGGCGTGTCCCTATTGCCACAAGACGGTTACCGCTCCGGCTGCATCGACGTTGGAGGACCTAAGCGAGATTCCCACGGCATCACCGCTTGCTGCGGGTGACGCCGCCACGCCGTATCCGCCGTCCCCTTATCAAGAGGCACCGGTTGCGCATCCCACGAACCGGCTCGCGTTGGTGGCGCTGATACTCGCCTGCTGCTCGATCGCGCTTCTTATTATGACCAATGTCATTTTGGGCTCACACCGCCTTGAGCTGGCGGAGCTTGAAGAGACCATGACGCACGCCAAGAGTTTCACCGAGAAAATGGAGGCACAGAGCAAGTTTTTCGAGACGAACCCGGAGGCGCCTCGGTGGCTGATATCCGCATCGATGCTGGTGATTACGAGCGGCTTGATGGACCTTGCCGCAATCGTGTGCGCGCTGATCGCCGTGCGTCGTCCTCGACGTCGTGGGTTGGCGGTGGCCGCCCTGGCGATCGGTGGGCTCGTTCCGATATTCTTTTGCTGCGGCGGGTTGTTCCCGGGCCCGACCGGTTAACCGAAGCGGGCGTCACTGGGACAGTTCGTCACTGGTGGGTTTCGGTTTAGTGGGCTGGCGTTTCGGGGCTTCCGGCACGAGCAATGTACACCCACACTCGGCGCAGCGCACCCGTTTTCCGCGGACGTTGTCGGGCACGCGGAGAACCGCGCGGCAACTCAATCGGGGACATAGCAACGTCACGGGCATGGCGTGATAAAGACCCCTAAGCTTCGGACAGAAAGACGGCGAACGCTCCACGCCGGGTATCGACAGGACAAAGCGCGCACTTTACAAGTGCGAATCGTCCGGCGGCGGTAAACACACGGTTACGCTGGACCGAGAATCCTTTCTCGGTCCTCTGACACGTGCCGAGAAAGGATTCTCGGCACAGCGTGACAGATGACAAGTGCCGAGAAAGGATTCTCGGCACAGCGTACTCTCGGCACAGCGTATGGTTGTACTACTTGTGAAACATGGTGCTAGTGCTCCGCCACACCTGAATTGAGGGGTGGCATGCCCAAGCCCGTCGAAGACGGGCGCCGGCATGTTGGACGCTGCCAACAAGCATGCCTGGCTCATGGCGGCGCTTCGCTTGGCCATGCCACCCACCTATCAATTGAGCTGTGGTGAGGTGCTAGGCCGATTCGCGACGCCGGTGGGGCTTCGTGGGAAGGAGAGGCTGTCTACCCTCAACAACGGCCTCAGTAACCACTTTCTTTCCGGACCGGCTGTGCTCCGGCAGCGCGTACATCGGATCGAGCATGAGTTCTTCCATGACGGCCCGCAATCCCCGGGCACCGGTTTCGCGTTCGAGCGCTTTCTCCGCGAGGGCCCGTAGGGCAGCCGGTGCAAATTCGAGTTGGCACTGCTCATATTCAAAGAATTTCTGGTACTGCTTGATGATCGCGTTCCTTGGTTCGGTAAGAATCCGCACCAGCGTGTCCACGTCGAGCGGATCGAGCGTCGTAACCACCGGAAGCCGGCCGACCAACTCGGGAATCATGCCGTACTCGACCAGGTCATCCGGCACGACCTGGGCGAGAGTTTCACCCTCCTCCCGCGTTTCATCGCGGGGATCGCCCTCGTTGGAAAACCCTATGGCGCTGTGACCGAGCCGCCGCCGGATGATATCCGTCAGCCCCACGAAGGTGCCGCCGCACATGAACAGGATGTTCGCCGTGTCCATTTGAATGTATTGCTGCTCGGGATGTTTGCGTCCACCCTGCGGCGGAATGTTCGAGATCGTCCCCTCCAGCATCTTCAGCAGGCTCTGCTGGACGCCCTCTCCCGAGACATCACGGGTGATGCTGATGTTGTGTGACGTTCGCCCGATCTTGTCGATTTCGTCAATGTAGATGATGCCGCGCTGCGCCACCTCGAGCTCGTACTCGGCATTTTGCAGCAGCCGCAGCAGGATGTTCTCGACATCCTCCCCGACATATCCGGCCTCCGTCAGCGTGGTGGCGTCGCCGATCGCAAAGGGCACGTTCAACATGCGGGCGAGCGTCTTGGCGAGCAGTGTCTTGCCGGACCCGGTGGGCCCGACGATTAACACATTGGATTTGTCGATCTCGACGTCATCGGCGCTGCCAAGATCGATATGCTGCATCCGCTTGTAATGATTGTGCACCGCCACGGCGAGCGTGCGCTTGGCACGCTCCTGACCGATGACGTATTGATTTAGAAACTCGTGAATGTCGCGAGGCGTAGGAATTTCGCGGATCACCGCCCGCGAGGCGGATGCCTTGCGCACCTCCTGCTTGATGATGTTGTGACACAGTTCGACGCAGGACTTGCAGATGTAGACGTCTTTGGGGCCCTCGACCATCGGCCCCGCGTCCCGCTGCGATTTACCGCAGAAGCTGCAGGTGCTGGTTCGCCGCGCCCGACTTCCGCCGTTGCCGCCTCCTCCTCGTACTGTCGGCATCACGTGCTCCTAAGACGATTCCACTTTGCAGCAACCACGGCGTCGGCGTGATGATAACATCCCAACGCGCTCATATCGTCACCATTGCGGGTCCCGCTGGAGTACATTGCTCCCGATCACCCCTATATGCTAAGTC
>JBARRC010000778.1:0-6336 GCA_049644045.1 Phycisphaerae bacterium | reverse complement strand
CGGTGTCGCCAGTCTCAGACCCCTACGTTGCGAGTGTTGTTGCCGCCACAGATGGAACGCAGGCAGAACGCCCGGCCAACGCTTCATCCAGCAACCACCAGGCCAAAGCGCCACCTGCCGCCGGAAGTCCTCACCGATGCCGAGGTCTGCGCCCTGATGCAGGCGTGTGGCCGTTACGCCCCGACCGGCCTGCGCAACCGCGCGATAATCGCCCTGCTCTATCGCACCGGCCTGCGCATCAACGAGGCCCTCAGCCTCTACCCCAAGGATCTTGAACTGACCGACGGCTGCATTCGGGTGCTCAACGGCAAAGGCGGGCGATCACGCACCGTCGGCCTGGACCCCGGCGCAGCCGCCATCATCGAGCGCTGGCTCGACGTGCGGTCCCGCATCAGTCTCGACCCAACTGGGCAAAGCGGCCTCGCCCTCACGGGCCGCCACCCCGTCTTCTGCACGCTTCGCGGTCACCCAATGGCCGCCGCCTACGTTCGTGTTATGCTCAAACGCCTCGCGGTCCGGGCCGGCATCGACAAGCGCGTCCACGCCCATGGCCTTCGCCACACACACGCCGCCCAACTCCGCGCCGAAGGCGTCGACATCGCCATCATCTCCCGACAGCTCGGCCACAGCAGCATCACCACTACCGCCCGCTACCTCGACCACATCGCGCCGACGGCCGTCATCGAAGCGATGCGCCGTCGAAGCTGGGCTGGAGCATAGACCCACGCTGCTCACGTGCTGTTTCGCACGCAACGACATGTGGGCCAGGGTCGCGTTTGACGGCAGGCCACTCTTTCGGTCGCGGTTCGGTTTGAACGGTGGCACGCTTGCTGATCGATACTCTCACCCGATGGGAATCCACCGCCGGATCATGCGGTCTCTGCGTGACCTGCCAGGACCGCCGAGGCGAGAAGTCCCGTCAGATGGGCGGGCCGTGGCACGGCGCATTTGCATGCCGCACTCGCTACGGGCGGCGACAGCGACGCATCCAGCCGATACAGGCGTCGATATGAGCAAAGTGCAGGATCTGCCTGGCAACCGCCAGGTGACCACAACGCAAACCTACGGCAAACGCCGGACAGCCGTGTAAGAAACCGCGTCCCACGACGTGCCGATTCCGCATGCGGGGAACCCGGACGCGAAGTGGATGGCCACCGCGCCACTGGCATCTCGGCTTTCAGACGCGAGGGGAGTACGAAAACCCACGCCATGTGGTGGACTCTATGGGGAGACAGCCAATCTCCCAAGGAATCCTATGAATCAACCCACCATGTCTGGTGGTTTGGCGCTTGCCGACGGGCCGTTGGCGCTGCATGATGTGCGGCACCAGGACGGTGGCTGTGGCCAACCGTCCCGGGATCATGTCGGCCACGTGAAAACGGGCAAATGGGAGTTGCCGGACGATGGCGAAGCGTACCACGAAGAAGAAGGTCAAGAAGAAGCCGATCGAGTCCTACGACCACAAGGACAAGAAGCGGCCCAACAACCCGCCCGTTGGGCTGGTCACGCCGGACACTGACCCCGACAAGGGCAAGAAGCAGACCTACCAGTACGATCCGCACCTCGACCCGCAGCTCGTGTGGGCGGGCAAGGCCGAGCATACCAGCTTCGAGGTTCCGACCGTCTCGCTCCATGTCCACGAGCGGATCGACCCGCGCACGATCGTCGAAGCGGTCCGCAAGCGCAACCGTCACCCCGTAATGCAGCAGCTATCGCTGTTTGAGGCGCCCGAGGAGAACCCGCCGCTACGCGAGGCCATCGAATTCTACAAGCACGCCCACAACTGGACGAACCGCCTGATCGCGGGCGACTCGCTGCTGGTCATGAACTCCCTTCTGGAAAAGGAGGGCATGGCCGGCAAGGTCCAGATGATCTACATTGACCCGCCCTACGGCATCCGCTACGGCAGCAACTTCCAGCCCTTCGTCAACAAGCGCGATGTCAAGGACGGCAAAGACGAAGACCTGACCCAAGAGCCGGAGATGATCCGGGCCTTCCGCGACACCTGGGAACTCGGCATCCACTCGTATCTGTCCTACCTGCGCGATCGCCTGCTCCTCGCACGGGAGCTGCTCCACGAAAGCGGGTCGTGCTTCGTCCAAATCAGCGACGAGAACCTGCACTTGGTCCGGGGATTGCTGGACGAGGTTTTTGGCGTGCAGAACTTCTACAGCGTCATCACCTTTCAAAAAACCGGGGGACTCGCGCGGTCGGCGCTCCCAACGATCGGTGACTTCATCGTTTGGTACTGCAAGGACCAGGAGCGGGCAAAACTCCGCCCTCTCTTCTTGCCTAAGGAGCTTGGTGATGTAAGCGGCGACATTACTCCATGGTTCGCCGAAGAACCCGACCGCACCCACCGTCCTCTTACGAACGATGAGAAGAAGAATCCGTCGACCGTGCCGCCGGGCTGTCATATCTTCCGTCCTGGCCCTCTCAAGTCGGAAGGGTCTGGGCGAACCTCATTCGACTACCCCTTTGAGGGGGACACCTTCCCCGTTGGCGCAAACAAACATTGGAAAGTGAGCCGGGAGGGGCTAGACCAGGTCGTCACGAGCGGTCGTATGTTCAAATATGGAAAGACCATTCACTGGAAATACTACACGGACGATTACCCGGTTCGCCCTCTCACGAACATATGGATTGACACACAGCAGGGCGGGTTCAGTGACATTCGAAGGTATGTTGTACAGACCGCCACGAAAGCCGTCACCCGTTGCTTGCTCATGACAACTGACCCGGACGACCTTGTCCTGGATCCGACCTGTGGATCCGGCACTACAGCGCATGTTGCTGAACAATGGGGGCGTCGTTGGATCACTTGCGATACCTCGCGCGTCGCCGTCGCACTAACGAAGCAGCGCGTCATCACGCAGCCGTTTGCCTACTACGAACTCGCACATGCGGACGAAGGCGTGGGCAGCGGGTTCAACTACAGAACCGCCCCGCACATCACGCTGGGCTCGATCGCCAACAACCCGGAGATCAAGGAGGGTATGAGCCGGGAGCAGATCGACGCGGCCATCGCCAAGTACGCCGATCAGGAGACGCTCTACGACCAGCCTTTCGTGGATAACAAGAAGGCCCGCGTGTCCGGCCCGTTTACGGTCGAGGCGGTGCCGGCGCCGGCGGTGCGGTCGATTGCCGAAGTCGGTAGGGTGGGCACTGCCCACCAAGAAGACACCGCTGAGACAGGTGTGGTGGGCGATGCCCACCCTACGGCCGACTCTTCCGTGGGACGACCCGGGGAAACGCTACGGCAAGATGAGTGGCGTGGAGAGCTGCTCAAGTGCGGCATCCGGGGAAAGAGCGGCCAGCGGGTGGAATTCTCGCGGGTGGAGGCGCTGCCCGGTACGCGCTGGCTGCACGCGGACGCCGAAACCAAAGATGACACTCGGGAGCGCGTGGTCGTCTCGTTCGGCCCGGAACATGCGCCGCTCGAACAGCGGCAGGTCGAGCAGGCGTTGGAAGAAGCGCAGCTACTCAAGCCCAAACCGAAGATGGTCGTGTTCGCCTCGTTCCAGTTCGACCCCGAAGCGGCCAAGGACATCGACGAGACCAACTGGCCGGGCATCACGCTGCTCAAGGTACAGATGAACACCGACCTGCTGACCGACGACCTGAAAAAGAAGCGCTCGAGCAACGAGTCGTTCTGGATGATCGGCCAGCCGGATGTGGTCGTGGTGAGTGAAGAGTGGTTAGTGGATAGTGGCGGGAGGATGGTCGCGGCGTACGAGCTCTATCAGAAGCTATCGGGATTTGATCGTCTGGCAGAAATCAATGAACTTGACCAAGACGATCTACGATTTTACGCAGCCGTTTCCCAAGGAGGAGCGCTACGGGCTTACCTCGCAGATGCGTCGGGCGGCGGTGTCGGTTCCGGCGAACATTGCGGAGGGGCAGGCGAGGCGATCGACGGGGGAGTTTCGCCAGTTTCTGGGAATCGCGCGCGGGTCACTGGCCGAATTGGAGACGCTCATCGTCTTGTCGAGCAGCTTGGACTACGCGACGCCGGAAAGCGTCGAGCCTTTGTTAAACGCCTGCGAGGAGATAAGCAAATTGCTGAACGGGCTTCTCAAATCACTATCCACGCGCCACTGACCACTCGCCACTATTCACAAGTCACTATCCTCGGCTTCGACTACTACAACCCCGTTGACGGCAAGATCGAAAGCGGCGACACCAGCAAGATCGCCATGTGGATGCTGGATACGGACTACGACGGTCGCAGCCTGTATCCTCGCCAGGTGTTCTTCCCCATGGCTGGCGCGAAGGACGGCTGGGCAAGGCTGGCGAAGAACCGCAAGGCCGAGATCGACGAGGAACTGATCGAGGCGTACCGCGGAACGGTCTCGCTACCGTTCGAGCCGGGCGACCACAAGCGCGTGGCCGTCAAGATCATCGACGACCGGGGAATCGAGAGCCTGAAGATTGTGGAG
The DNA here is from genome assembly GCA_049644045.1 of Phycisphaerae bacterium. Lineage (GTDB taxonomy): Bacteria > Planctomycetota > Phycisphaerae > UBA1845 > UBA1845. The sequence goes on along the minus strand of JBARRC010000778.1, from coordinate 1,897 downwards.
ATGGGGTGATGTCAATCGCCGGGCTGCTAATGGAGAAACTCCACCGGGCAGGCCACGCATGGAAGGTCAGCCTGATCGAGGACGACGTCAACCGACTCATGTTCAATGTTGAGGATGTCTAAGGACGAATCATGAACAAACTCAAGACGATAAAGCTCAGAGGTTACAAGTCCTTCCAGGACGCCGAGGTTCACTTCAGCGATGTGACCGTCCTGCTCGGCGCCAACGGCGCGGGGAAGAGCAATCTGGTTTCGTTCTTCCGGATGCTGAACTTTCTCAGCACCGGCGCATTGCAGGACTACATCGGTCGCAACGGAGGTTCCGATTCGCTTCTGCATTATGGCCGTAAAACTACATCGCGGATGGAGGCCGAGGTCGAGTTTGAGGGGCCGGACTCCACCACGCACTACATCATGAAGCTTGCGGACGCGGCGCCGGATACGCTGATATTCACAGACGAGCGTGCCCTCTTCCAAAAAAAAAGATATCCCCAGCCACAGGACATTCTTTTAGGTGCAGGTCATAAGGAGAGCAAATTAAAGGATGAGGCCGAAGCGAACGAGACCTGCCACATATTGTTCAGCATGCTTTCGCGCTGCCGGGTCTTCCAATTCCACGATACTTCGCCGACCGCCAAGATTCGCAAAAGTGGATATATAGAGGATGCTGCGTACCTGCGGAGCGAGGCGGGGAATCTGGCAGCGTACCTGAACGCCCTGCAAACATCTTACCTTGGTTGCTACCAACGAATCGTGGACACCATCCGACTCGTATTCCCCTCGTTCGGCGACTTCGTCTTGGAACCGTCGCCTGGTGGCGACAAATATATTCTTCTCAATTGGAAGGAAGAAGGTTACGCCGATTACCTGCTTGGCCCACACCAACTATCGGATGGAACGCTGCGTTTCATGGCGTTGGCGACCCTGTTCCTTCAGCCGCCCGAGAAGATGCCCAGCGTGATTATACTGGATGAACCGGAGTTGGGGCTACATCCCTATGCGATCAGCGTTCTCGCGGGACTTGTCAAGGCCGTGGCCGCAGATACGCAGGTCATCTTGGCGACACAATCGGCGCGCTTGGTGGACGAGTTCGATCCTGGTCAGGTGGTTGTGCTTGAGATCGACCAGAAATCAGGGACACAATGTAAACAGCTCGAAGCGGCGAAGCTTTCCGAATGGCTTGACGAATACTCGATGGGCGAACTGTGGGAGAAGAACATCTTTGGAGGTCGCCCATGACGGTTCGCGTGCTTGCCTTTGTGGAAGGTCAGACGGAAGAGAAATTCGTGAGTGAAGTTGTCGGCCCTCCACTTGCCTCCCGAAACGTCTTCATCTGCGCGACGACGCCGGGCAGGCGCCGTGCCCACGGCGGCGTGCAGCATTGGGATCGCATCAAGAGAGAGTTGCTGCGGTACCTCAAGGAGGATACAGGACGATTTGTGACGACCATGTTCGACTACTACGGCTTGCCTTCCGATTGGCCAGGCCGGGATGGAGCAAAACGCAAGAAGCCAATTTCGAAGAAGGCCGATGCAATCGAGCAAGCGATCCAGGAGGATGTTTGCGGCGCGCTTGGGGAATCGTTCGACAGAGCGAGGTTCCTGCCGTACATCCAAATGCACGAGTTTGAATCCTTGCTTTTTAGTGATACCGGGGTTTTGGGTGAAGCCGTGCCGGGTCCGGACTTGCAATCCCGCCTGGATGCGATTGTGGCGGAGTGCGGCGAACCGGAAGGCATCGACGACGACCCCAAGACCGCGCCATCAAAACGGATTCGCGCCCTGGCGCCTCGTTACCAAAAAGTTCTCCACGGCATTATCGCCGCTAAGCGGATCGGATTGCCCACAATGCGACAAAAATGCCCGCATTTCGCACAATGGTTTGAGAGGCTAAAACAG
>JBARRC010000777.1:0-2862 GCA_049644045.1 Phycisphaerae bacterium | reverse complement strand
CCGTTGAAAGAGGGTATGGGACAGGCTTAAAGAAGGTGTGGGACAGGCTTCCCAGCCTGTCGAGCAGCGTATCTCACGTACGGAACTTGCACTCATGAGGCGCAAGCTTTCGGAGAATTGGAAACGCGTCGAGCAACGGATTCAAGACGCCTGCCACCGTGCCGGGCGGAGTCCTTCCAGCGTCACGCTCGTTGCCGTCACCAAGTACGCCAGCCTCGACGTCATCCGCGCAATGGTGGACATAGGTTTTACGGATCTCGGCGAAAGTCGCGTTCAGGAGTTGGCCAAGCGGGCGGGGGCTGTCAACGAGTGGCTAAGCCGCCGCTCGCGCGATGCCAGCAGCGGGACCCTCGCGAGGCCGCGCTGGCACATGATCGGCCATCTTCAGCGTAACAAGGTCAAGGCTGTTCTCCCGTGGATGGATATGATCCACTCAGTGGACAGCCTGCGCCTGGCCGAGGAGATCGACGCCCGATCCGCCAAGCTGGAGCGCGTGACTCCGGCGCTGCTCGAGGTGAACGCAGCCAACGAGCCCAATAAACACGGCGTCGCCGTGGCCGCCACCACGCACCTGGCTGAGCAGGTCGACTCGCTGGAGCACATTGAGCTTCGTGGTTTGATGGCCATGGCGCCGCTGACCGACGACGAATCTCGCATCCGACATGTCTTTGAACGCGTTCGCGAGCTGTTCGACGAGACCGTCTGCGAGCGTATCTGCGGCCCGCAGTTCAAAGACCTCTCACTCGGGATGAGCAACGACTTCGAATACGGCATCGAATTCGGCGCGACCTACGTACGGATCGGCTCCGCCCTGTTCGAGGGGATCAAGCTCGCCACCGAACCCATCTAACTCATCTGCTCGACAGTGAGGTACGACTGATAATACCGGTTCCGCGGCTGTATATCGGTCCTGCTCTGCACCAGGGATTCGCAATGCACTTCCCGCGCGGATTCCGCCGCAGGAACGGCTCCTTCTTTCCGATCTGTAGGGATGCGTTGTTGTAGACCGTTAGCTGGTACCTATCGCAAGGAGCCTTGAGTCATGGCCACCCGCACTCGTTACACAGGAAAGTATCTCGCCCTATCGTCATTTGGCATGATCGCGCTTGCCGGCTGCTTTGGGAGTGGCGGCGGGTTGCCATCATCCGTAACCGTCGAGCTGCCGGACGGCACGAGCATGGAGGTCGAGCAGGGCACGGGGGCCGCATCCCTGGCCGATACCGAGTGGCAGTTCTACCGCACGGCCGAGGCGGCACAGGGATTGTCCTTCGTAACGCTTCGCTTCGGCGCCAATGGCGGCCTCGAAAGCTTCGAGGACAACACGATCGCCCAGGAGATCTTCGGATCGAGCATCCGCTTTGACGGTACGCGGCACAGCACCGCCCAGAAGGGATTGTCCTACGCCGCGTCCACCTATGGCGCGGAGACGTTTGATGGTACCGGTTTTTCGTTCCTAGGCAGGATGACGGCGTTTGCGGCCGGTATCCCGGCCGGCTACGCAACGGCCACGGCAACAGGCACGTATGACCCCGACGATCCCAACACCATGACCGGAACGTTTACCTACACGACGCGTGTGACGCTCCCGGTCGAAATCCCGGAGGCCGAACAGGACGAAGAATTCGCCTTCATCGCCCATCGCGTCGTTGAGTGAAACGTCGCTCGTGAAGCGGGATACGTAACGAGATTCTTCGCTGCGCTCAGAATGACTACGAGATACGCTTCACGCGTATGGGCCAAAGCCCACGGCTCGCCGGGGTTTGACATACCCTCTGGGCCACCTCTATGCCTTGACGATTACGCCTTGACGATCTTCCTTCGCCCGGTTTTGACGTGGGTGGTGGCGTTGCGGGTGTCGACGACGAGCTTGGCGTGTTTCACGATCCAGGTGTAGTCGTAACAGGAGTGGTCGGTGGCGATCAGAACGCAGTCGTAGGACTTGAGCATCTTTTCGGTGAGCTTCGCGCTGGTCATACGCAGGTTATGCTCGCGCTGCTTGGGTGTACGCGGCACGTACGGATCGTTATAGTCGACCCTGGCACCGCGGGCTTTGAGCATTTCGATTAATTCGATCGATGGTGACTCGCGGAGGTCGTCGATATCCTTCTTATAGGCTAATCCCAGTACGAGAACCTTCGAGCCGTTCACGGCCTTCTTCCTGGTGTTGAGCGCTTCGGCCAGTCGCGTGATGACATACTCCGGCATCGAGGTGTTGATCTCGCCCGCGAGTTCGATGAAACGCGTGCTCATGTCATACTGGCGTGCCTTCCAGGTCAGATAGAACGGATCGATGGGGATGCAGTGTCCGCCGAGTCCCGGGCCAGGATAGAACGGCTGGAAGCCGAACGGCTTGGTCGAGGCCGCCTGGATGACCTCCCAAACGTCGATGCCCATCCGATCGAAGAGCATCTTAAGCTCATTGATCATCGCGATGTTGACGGAGCGGTAGACGTTCTCGAGAATCTTCGACGCTTCCGCGACTTCACAGCTCGAGACCGGCACGGCTTGACGGAGGGCGGCCGCGTAGAGGGCCACTGCAATCTTGCGGCTGCTTGCGCCAAAGCCGCCGACGACCTTCGGGATGGTCTCGGTGGTGTGATCGGTGCGGCCGGGGTCTTCCCGCTCCGGCGAGTATGCCAGGAAGAAGTCCTTTTCGGTCGTAAGCCCGGTCGCTTCAAGGATCGGTTTGATCAGCTCGCGCGTCGTTCCGGGGTAGGTGGTGCTTTCGAGTACGATGAGCTGACCGCGCCGCAGGTGGTCGGCGATCAGGTGAACGGTGTTCTCGACGTAGGTCATATCCGGCTCGCGCGTCCTGGTGAGCGGCGTGGGAACGCAGATGAGGATGACGTCGCACGCTTCGAG
>JBARRC010000776.1:0-2279 GCA_049644045.1 Phycisphaerae bacterium | reverse complement strand
ATCATAGCTATCCAGAGTGCCGGAGCAAATCCTTCACGCACGATGGAGATCGCTAACAATCTCCGCGTGCGCCCGTGGAATTCTCGCGCCGGCGGGGCTCAAAATCGACGGCAGTGCCATTCGGGACGCAGCTCGTTTTTGCCTTCAGGCTCGTCCAGAAAAGAGCTGCGTCCCCTTTACATCCTCTCGCGCATGCGCTTCTCGAGCACGTCGATCGGCATGGCCCCGCCCGAAAGCAGCGCGTCGTGGAATGCGCGGAGGTCGAACTTCTCACCCAGTTGCTCCTCGGCCTCCTTGCGGAGTCGTAGAATGCTCAACTCGCCGATCTTATAGGCCAGCGCCTGGCCGGGCCAAACGATATAGCGGTCTATCTCCGCCTCGATGTCGAGTAGCGCCAGGCTCGTAGTAGCCGCCATGTAGTCGATCGCCTGCTGACGCGACCAGCCCTTGCAGTGCATACCCGTATCCACCACGAGCCTGCACGCCCGCGACATCTCGAAGGTCAACTGCCCGAAACGGGCGTACGGGTCCCGGTATCCACCAATCTCATAGCCGAGTTTTTCCGCGTACAGCGCCCACCCCTCCACGTACGCGGTAAAGCGGCCGTAGCGGCGGAACTTCGGCAGGGCCGTGTTCTCCTGATCGAGCGTCATCTGCAAATGGTGACCGGGGATCGTCTCGTGGTAGGTCAACGCCTCCAGCGTGAACCGCAGGCGCTCGTGAGGGGCGTAGGTGTTGATGTAATAATAACCGGGTCTGGAGCCGTCCTCCGGCGGCGGATTGTAATAGGCCACCGGCGATGAAGCGGCGCGAAACGCTTCAATCTCCTTCATCACACAATCGGCCTTGGGAAGCCGGCCGAACAGCTTGGGCATCAGCGGTCTGGTTCGCTGAAGAATCGCATCTGCGGCTGCGAGCAGCTCCTCACCCGACGTAAATCGATAGCGCGGGTCGGTTCGCATGTGCGCGAGGAATTCTCCCGGGGTACCCTCAAAACCGACCTCTTCCTTCACCTTGGCCATCTCGCCGCCAATGCGCGCCACCTCCGAAAGCCCGAGCGCGTGAATCTCCTCCGGCGGCATACGGACCGTTGTCTCCAGACGCACCAGCGCCTCGTACACCTTGTCTCCACCGGAAAGTGAGCCGAGCCCCACCGTCGACCGGCAAAGCGGCAAGTACTCATCCTCGACAAAGGCCAGCAGTTGCAGATAGGCCGGGATCACGTCCGACGCGATGGCATCGGTGATCTCGCCCACGACCGCCTTGCGATCCGCGTCGCTGAGTGCGGTCGCTCGCCTGACCAGCGCGTAGAATTCACTCTGTGTCACATCGCTGACAATATGCATCCGGATCTGGGGGATCACCTTCTCGATCGTGACACATGGTGACACGAGTTTGAGTCGAACGCCGGTGCGCATGTTGCTGATAATGTCCGTCACCTGCTTGGAAAACGCACGCAGCCGGGCGGCGTAGGCCTTGAAGTCGGCCACGTCGCGGAGGGGTTGGGATACCAGAAGCAAGGGGAGCTGGAGGTGCGAACCGTAGAGCGGTTCAAGCGGTATGTACTCCAGATGACACTCGATCCTGAGCAGCTCATCCAGGATGGAACGCTCCAACAGATCGCGGGTCAGGCGATCATCCGCGGACAGACCCCGGCCTGGAACCTTGCGCACATTCCAAAGGAGCGTCTGAAGCGTCGCCTTCCACCTTTTGCGGCCGGCTTCGCCGGCGTCATCCAAGCGATCGTTGAAGCGGTAGTCGCCGATCGCGGTCGCCCGGGTTGGGAAGCGCTCCATCAGCGCATCCCAGTACTTCTCTGCCAACCGTTCGAGCGTTTCGTCAGATTGCGCTGGAGCCGGCCCCGCTGCCCCGATCAGCGCCAGTAGCGTGAACATGCATAACCTCTGTAGACGCATGCTATCCTCCGCAACTCCCGCCCCAGTGCCATCACCCGTGGAGTCTAATCTGCTTGGCAGGGTTTGGAAACGGCTTACCGGGGTCCTGTCGTGCGAAGTTGCCGTCTCTTCGGTGTACGAATACGATCCACGGCGTTATGCGATGGCTTGCCGACGTTTTTTACCTATTGGCCGGATTGCTCTATCTCCCGATCGCGCTCTACCACGCGCTGATTGTGGGTAAGAATCGTCATGGCTGGAGCGAGCGGCTCGGTTTCGTACGAACGTTCGATCCGGGCAAACGGCGGATCTGGATCCATGCCGTCTCGCTCGGCGAGATCAATGCGACCCCCCGGCTCGTCGAAGCGCTGCGCGAGCGTCTTC
>JBARRC010000775.1:0-8345 GCA_049644045.1 Phycisphaerae bacterium | reverse complement strand
GGCGGTGCTGGTAGGGGCTGAAGTTGGCCGTGTAGTAATCAAGGGCCTTCTTGATCGAGTCGATCATGCGGTCGACGTTGTAACCGTGATCCTTGTGGTAGTATATGGCGATGTCAACGTCGTTCCACTTGTCACGCTTGATCTCATATCGACCGGAGAGGAACGCGTACATATTGAATATGGGGGCGTCCATCTTGTAGTGGAAGTAGCGGCGATCGCCCTCGGTCCGCTCGCGCTGCAGGTATCCGGGGGCGATGGCGACCTGATCGCGGCTGGTGCTGACGACGGCCTCGAAGGTGATCCGGTCGGCGGCGTGCGAGAAGGGTGTGTTGCGCCTGGCCTCCAGGTCGTCGACGGGCGCCATACGCGCCCGGGGCGGTAAGTCGTACTCCTTGCGGTCGTCCGGGTCCACAAGCTCGTGCTCGCGCGTATAACCGACACAGGGAATATACTCGAGGTTGTCGAAGAACGTGCCGTTCTCGACGATCAGCGTGTTCGATCCGCTGTTGACGAAACCGCGGGTGATCAGGCTCACGTCGAAGCTCAGATCCAGTGCATCGCCCGGCGCGAGTGGTTCATCGAGCTTATAGATGCGATAACGCCCGCACGCCGTTCGAATATGTCTTTGAGACGTTATTGACCTGCAACTCCACAGCAATCTCCTAGCCTGGCTGGTCGGTGCTCCCGATCAGGCATCTCCGCATTCCGTTGAGTGGCCTTCCCGATAGCCCTGAGCCCACTCACAATCATGTCGTGGCGAGTACCTCCGTCCGCGCGGAGATACTTCCCGGTGTACATGAACGGATTCGCCGAAAGCGTGTCGGTATTCTCGCCCGATGCCTTGCTTCGTGAATGGCTTACCGAGTGCCGCCCGTCTGGCGCAAACCGTCCGGCTAGATTCATTACTCCTGTTTCCTTCTTACGCCGGCAGTGACGACCTCTGGAGATCGGCCCACGATCCGTTCGAAGGAGCAAGGGTCAGTGGCGCCCTCCGTCGAAATAACGAGTACGCGCGTTTCCGGGCCGAGAGGGAAGGGACGCCGCGCCACATCGAGGTGAATCAGCTCAAGCAAACCTCCGAGTCCCGCGGCGCCGCTTTCCCCTGAGACGACACCCTCTCGTGCGAGAATCCGCATCGCCTCGCACGCTCGATCATCGCTCAAGCTCATGAAGCAATCGACGCCGTTTTGAAGGATGGGCCACGCCACCCGCGACGGCGCCGCGCACGACAGGCCGTTCATAATCGTTCGTTCTGTCAGTGGTAACGTCGTGAGCTCCCCGCGCTCGACCGACGTGCAGGCACTTGCCGCACCGCATGGCTCGACGCCTACAATCACCGGGCCCTTCCCCGCCGGCTTTCGCCGAAAATGCGTGACCACCGCTGCCGCGAGGGCACCGACGCCAATCTGAACGAATACCAGATCCGGTAGCGGTTCATTCATCTCGCTGAGGGCGTCATCGATTTCCCGCAACATCGTTGAGTATCCCTCAATGACCAAAGAGGCTGAACGCTCGTCCCGCTCGGACACGGATGTGTCCTGGAGCAAGATCGCGTTATCATGCATCTGTTCGATCGCCTTCCCGACCGCGTCGTCATAGTCGCCGTTCACACGAACAACGGTCGCGCCTTCCGATTCGATGGCGCTGATTCGCAAAGGCGAAGCGTCTGCAGGCACGAAAACCCTCGCCCGACAGCCCAGGTAGCAGGCTACGCGCGCTACCGCACGACCGTGGTTTCCTGTCGACGCTGTGATCAATTCGACAGGTGTTCCGGAGGCAAGCTGCTGTCGCAAGTCGGCGATCGACGAGCGCCCCGGTGCCTCGCCCATTCGTTCCAGGATCAGACGGTGTGCCGCCCACGACGCGCCTAGGATCTTGAACGCGGGTAATCCCCACCGGTTCGATTCATCCTTGACGAGGACCTCGCCAACGCCGAGTTGCCGCGCAAGGGAAGAGAGACGGTGCAGAGGTGTCGGGGCGTACCCGGGCAGCGCTCGATGGAATTCGAATACCTGGGGGTCCGGATCGGCCGGAGGGTGATATCTGCCGTCGCGTTCGTTAGCGAAGATCCTTGTGATCGGGTCCATGTGATCTACCGCCCTATGTCAGTGGAGGTAGCTACGGCAGTATCGCCGTCCACCTCGGCCCTGTTGTGACTCAACCATGTCACCAGCGGGTCAATTGCTACCAAGTCGTTCTTCCGCAGTAGTTGCATCGCCCGTCTCAGCTTACGCGATTCGAGTGCGGCGAGGATCTCGGCATGCTGCTCGAACGAGAGCTTCACTTGTGCCGGTTGCCGCATATAGGCGTGCTCATACCGGTTGGCCGAGCGGCGCACCTTGGAGATCAAGTCCAGGAGGAACGCGTTTTGACATCCTCCGAGCAGCTTGCGGTGCAGACGGTTGTCAAGATTGATGGCCTGTTCGGATTTCGACCCCGTTCTCACGAACTGGTCATTCAAGGATTTCAGCTCCGCAAGGGCATCGGCGTCAGGGAGTCCAGCCGACTCCAGGGCAGACGACTCGAGTGTCGCAAGCACAGGGTAGATTTCGCGCACCTCACAAGGATCGAGATCGCGCACGCGGAATCCCTTGCCGGTCTCCGCCGCGAGGAAGCTCTGCCCCTCCAAGCTCAAGAGGGCCTCACGGACCGGCGTCTGGCTAACACCCAGTCGACGGGCAAGCTCGGTCTCGTTTACACGCTCACCAGCCGGCAACTCGCCGTTGAGTACGAGGTCGATGATCGCCAACCGAACCTGATCACGAAGCGAGTGACGTTTGAGAGGGGTGGAGATGTCTTGTCCACTTCGTTGTACGGAACCTGTATTGTTCATGGTGTGCACCGACACTTGATCGTCAACTTGTCTCCCTCAAGGCTTCCGCCATCCAGGTAGAAGCACGGCTCCGCTGTGCGACTTCCACTCGGTCGACGACTGCCCGTTGGTCATCATCTGGCTACGTTCGCGTCCCTCCGACATCGTTGCGATTCCCTTCGCATGACACGGCTACCTCAGTCATCCTGTGTCATCCGTTGATGGATGGCCTCTTCCATCCTTTGGAGAAACGGTGCCACAAAGGGCCCACAGTTTGCAGCCGCCACAATGACCAGCTCGCTGTCCGGGTACATCTCGATCATCGTGTAGAACGTCATGGCCGTCCCAGAATGGCCGTGTCGAAGTTCGCCGGCGCTGGTCTTTCTGACGCCCCAACCGCATGCGTAGATCCCATCTCTCGGTGGCGTGTGAAGGTGACGTACCGTCTTGGCCTGGAGCGCACCGTCCCGGCCGTGAAGTCCCTGCAGATGGAAGTTCACGAACCGCGCCAAGTCCGCAATGGAACAGTGTATGCTCCCGGCTGGGCTGAGGTAGTCGTCGTCGCCCAGCACGTCTTCACCGATTTCCTGGACGCCGAGATCCGATGGCATGCCACTGTGGCCATACGGCTGATTCGGACGATCCTTGGTTGCGGGCCACGCGAACCCGGCTGATCGTAACCTGAACGGCTTGAAGACCAGAGTACGCATCAGCTCCTCCCAGGACCGTTTTGCCACACGCTCAGCCATGTACCCAGCCACCGTGTATCCCGCGTTGGAGTAGCTGTATTCACCCAACTTGACGGGCTCTTCGGAGAGAACCTCTCGCACGAGCATGGCCCGCGCCTCGGCGGGCGTTTGGTTTGGCTTGTCGGGATACCCATCGGCAAACTCCCCGGCGGTAGGCGTAGTTGGAATACCGCCCCGATGCTGTAACAGTTGCTCGAGCGTGACGGCGCGGTACTCCGATTTCATTGCGAGGTCGGGCAGGGCCTCTCCGAGGGTCATGTCCCACCGTAGCACGCCATTCTCGATGAGCTTCCCGATCATGGTGGCCGTGAAGGGCTTAGCCACCGAGCCCAAATGAAATCGATCTCTCATCTGGATGCGATCTGGGCGGTCGGCACGGCGGACACCTGTCACAGCCTTGTCGACCATCTTTCCGCCGCGCATGACAGCGACGGCTAAGCCCGGTGCGCCCGAATCCTGCCGAACCCTCTCCAACAGATCGGGCAGATTCTCCCAGCTGCGGTAGTCTTGGACTTTCAGAGCCTTGTCTTTGGCATTCGGGGCTGCCCCCGGGCCGAATTCCCTGGTAATCGGGTCATGTGGAGGCTCCGGCGAAAGCTCGATCTTGAGGCTCGCCCACCCGAAGACTTTCCCTCCTGGGAGGACGGCTTCGGCCGTAACCGTAACGGCGTACTCGCCGTTCGCGTTTACGGCGTGGACCCTGAACTCTGGTACCGCGCCCCGTTGCATGCGAAGATCGGCCAGCTCCTGCTTGCGATCATAGGCCTCGGAGTAGTGCGTGTTGACGAAACGCCGCAGAGGGTCGCCTCCCTTGGCGTGGTAGGCTTCCAGAAACTCCTTGGTCCAGCGTCCGGCGCGCGTGTCAGGCCAATCCACTTTTCGGACGCCGGGGTCGGCGTCGGTTTGCGCCCAGGCGCCGAACGTCCAGGCAACGACGGTGAGCACCATTACGCCTGCAGGCACCAACGATCGTAAGCTCGTTTTACTATCTCCGTTTATCATCTTGTCGTCTCCATTAAGCTCTCCTCGTTATCCTCGCGCACCAGAGCTAGTCCTTGGGGTTAAAGCGGCCTTTCCAATCCCGAACCTCCAGGCCGAGGAGAAGATCGGCCGCGTAGTAGCTGAGTTCCACTGGCATCAGCACGGCCCTGTTGGACAGGATCACCACACCGATGCGCTCATCCGGAAACAACACGATGTAGTTGGAATAACCCAGGGATGTGCCACCGTGATGGACCCGTCGAAATCCGCGGTATCGGTCCACAAACCAGCCCAAACCATAAGCGTGATCCGTGACCTCAGGATAATCGAGATAGAAGGGGGGTGATGAGAGTCTTACTTGAGGTCGATGAGTTTCTTGTACGATTTCCGCAGCGACGATCTGCTTTCCCTTGTACTTGCCGGCGTTTAATTGAAAGATCATCCACGCGCCCATGTCCTGCACGTTGGAGAACACCGAGCCGGAGGCCCGCGGATAATACCAAGAATTGTGCTCAGGACCTGGAAACTCGTTGCGGTCGTAGCCATCCTCGCTTGGCGAATAGCTAAAGCTATAGGAATACTCCTTCGTCCCCAGCAACTCTTCCACCGAACAGCCGCTGTGTGTCATTTGAAGCGGCTTAAACAACCGGTCCTTCAGCAACGCGTTCCAGGAAGTTCCCTTGAGCTTCTCCACGAGCACACCAGCAGAGATGTACATGATGTTGTTGTATTCGTGGTGTTCCCCGAGAGGAGCGCTGATTTCCAGCTCCTTGAGATGAGAGAAGATGCCTTCCGCCCTGTATTCGCCGCTAGTCCAGAGCGAGTCCTTATCGGTTAGGCCTGTGCGGTGGGACAGAATATCCCTCAGCGTGACCTTCCCTTCGAGGTCTGGGTCGCGAAGGTAGAAATCGGGAACACGTGTCTTGATAGGCGTATCCCATCGGATGGACCCCTCTTCAACCAGCAGACCGTGGGTCATGGCGGTAAATGCCTTGGTCATGGATGCGAGACTGAAGTTCGTGTTAGGTGTGACGGGTAGGTTCTTAAATACATCGCGGCGTCCGAATCCCTGAGCATAGATGAGCTCGTCACCCTTCACGATTCCGATGGCAACGCCCGGCAGCTTCCATCGCTGCATTTCCTCTTTCGTGATTTGTTCCAGTCTCTGCAGAGCTGCGGACGTCCTGGCATCCGCAGGTTCGGCTGCTTGGCGGTTGTCACCAGCAATCGCATGAGCCGACAGTAGTCCGCCCGCATCGTCGACCGACTGCTTGTTCTCTTGGGCCGATGCCGGTCGAATCGTCAGCGCCAGCAATACGACCCCAAACGCAGAGAGCGATCGAACCGGATGCCAGTAACGTGCACTCATCGCTGTCTACCGCCACGTGAGTCTCTTGGAGACCGTTCCACAACCACGTTTGCGGAGCCACGCGGTCCGCAGCCGTGTGTGTTCATCCTAGCGAGCGCGTGCGCGATCCGTCCGGATGCTGATGAGCCAATCCCCTGCTGCCGGGCAGCGCATCCTGTACAAGGTGCCAATGACACGCCCGCGGTTCCCGAGGTTGAAGGTCTCACCTGGAGTCTCCTTCTCACGTTGCAGCGTCACACGCACGACCACGCGTCGTCGGATCAAGGCGAAGCAACTCGGCGTCTACGTCCAACCCGCCCAGGGTACGGTGTGCCTCGGTTCGTCGTTCTCGCTCCACATGGCGGGAGTCCAAACGCGGCTCGCGGGGACCGGCAGCCAACGTGGCAGCCGGGGCTCCATATTCTATAGACTATAGAGCACGCCAGCCCGCGTCAAGCCCGAAGTCAACAAAAATGGGGTTCCCGTACGGTGTCTTTACTCGGCCGAACACGGATTGACTGTATGGCTGCCGAAAGCCGCGTCCGCGCGCATTGGCATTCCGTAGTCTCAAGAGCACCGGATGAGGGCGAGGCTGAGGGCCTTTCTTCCTGTCCCTCGCGTTTATTCCGAACTGCTTGTCAGCAAAGGACTTAGCGTATTGCCTTTCGTGGCCCTCTTGCGTACCCTCATGGCGAATCAACAGCCCGGGAGGCCTGTGAAATGAGCGCCGTACGAATCGTCCTTGTCCTGATTCGAAGCATCGTGACTGATCGCGTCGAGTTGGCGGTCGAGAACCTCGCCCTGCGGCAACAGCTCGCGATTCTGGAGCAACGCTCGAAACGGCCGCGACTCCGGACACGCGACCGCATCTTCTGGGTTTGGCTGTCCCGCGTCTGGTCGAATTGGCGCTCTGTCCTCGTCATTGTCCAGCCCAAGACGGTGGTTCGATGGCACCAGCAGGGCTTCAAGCTGTTTGGGCGGTGGAAGTCGCGAACAGGCAAAGTCGGCCGGCCGAAGATCGACGCGGAGATTCGGAGACTGATCCGTCGCATGTCGCGGGAAAATCCAAGCTGGGGTGTCCCGCGTATTCAGTCGGAACTTGCGTTGTTGGGGCATATAGTCTGCGAGACAACCGTGAGCAAGTATCGAATTCGGCATCGGACGCCGCCGTCACAGACTTGGCGCATCTTTCTCGACAATCATGTTCAAGACATCGTCGCGGTTGACTTCTTCACCGTCCCGACCGCCACGTTTCGAATCCTGTTCTGCTTCGTTATGCTCCATCACCACCGCCGCACGATCGTTCATTTCAACGTCACGGCTTACCCGACTGCCGTCTGGACATCCCAGCAGATTGTGGAGGCATTCCCGGATGAGACGGCACCTCGTTTTCTACTGCGTGATCGCGACGGCATCTACGGTGACTTGTTTCAGCAGCGTGTGAAGCACATGGGCATCGAGGAAGTCGTCACGGCGGCGCGCTCTCCATGGCAGAATCCGTATTGCGAACGTCTGGTTGGCTCGATTCGGCGAGAGTGCCTTTCTCATGTCATCATTCTTAACGAACGACATCTCAGACGAATCCTCCGGTCATACCTGGACTACTATCATCATTCGAGAACTCACTTGTCGCTCGATCGCAACTCGCCTGTCCCGCGCGAGGTCGAACTGCCTGAGTGTGGCAAAGTGATCTCGATACCACAAGTCGGCGGACTCCATCATCGCTACTGCCGAGCTGCCTGAGCATAAGTCCGCATGAGTAGAACGGCTTGCCTGATGGTGAGGGTGCGCGCACGCGCGTCAAACCGCGCGGACTTGCCACAATGCTACGCCATCACCGCGGAGCAGCAGGCAACATTCAGCTTGTGCCAGCCTCGTGCCGGAGGCACCGAGAGGTCACGATCGTCCCGGATGGAGTTTCTGCTAGGGACACCTCGAGGGATCCCAGATGGTGACGGTTCACGTCCCACCCGCAGACAGCAACGAGTTGGGATGGGTCTCCGTCTTCTGGCCGGGACTCATCGGCTGCACCACGGGCATGAACGCCGAAGGTGTGACGGTTGCGATGCACGACTCGAACAGCCCGAATCCGACTACTGCTGGCGGCTTCACACCGTCGTTGCTGCTTTATCGCAAGGCGGTCGAGTCGGCTCGTGCGCAGACCGCCGTGGATGACATTTCTCGCGTCCTGGCCAAGCGCTACACGGTAGCCGGGTACAACATGATGATGACCAGGCCCCATACCGGCCTTGGACCCGCGGCCGTCGTCTTCGAGCACGACGCCGACCTGACCAAAACGCGTGGGATGACGGTCCGGGAGCCCGAGGATTCAAATGCGTTCCTGGCCTGCACGAACCACTCCCGGAAGCGCTACGAGCCCGCGCCGGGCATCCGCTATCCGAAACTGAGCAACGGGCTCGAGAAAATCGCCCGAAGCGGCGGACGACATCAGCTC
>JBARRC010000774.1:0-2593 GCA_049644045.1 Phycisphaerae bacterium | reverse complement strand
TGCGAAGAACTCTCGTCGTGTATTTGCTTCTTCCATACGCGCTGTTCAAGCCAAGTCCAGCAGCCGCGACAAATGCGGATCCTTTCGCATGGCTCGGCGTATCAGTTGGTTTCGCTCCGTCCACGATCGGCCCCCTCGCTCCGTTCGCAGTCGCCGTTGAATCTCGTGTTTCATGGCTACGCAGTCGAACGTCTTGGTCTTCATGGTTCAACCACCTCCAGCGGAGAATAGATCTCGACCAGCTTATACCCGTTCAGTCGGTTAACGGCGTTGAAACCGCGGATCTTGTCGTAGTGCACGATGTGCTTGAAATTCCAACTAACGATCATATCCACGTCTACGACGGTGGCCGCCGCCACGTGCAAAGCGTCCGCATCGTTGATCGCGCTGAGAATCCCCGCCTCCAGGTAGGCATCGTGCAGACGCTCCATCGCTTCGCTAATCTCATGGTATTCCAGGTACTCCCTTGGGGCTCGATCCAGCACCGCCCGCACATGCTCCGGCGCGCCGCCCAACTCCTCCGCCGTCACCGCCGACACGACCAGACGAAACCGACCGTCACGCACGAGGTCGAAGAACTTCGAGCTCGGCTCGGCGAATTCCTCGTCGAAGCAGCCGCCAAAGACCGACGTGTCGGCATAGACCCGCAACCGTTTCACTCAACGCACCTCCAGGTCCATGGTTTCCGTCTTCTCGCCGCCATGGTCATCCTCGAGCGACCCTGGACCCGCCCGGTCGAGAGGCCGGGGACGCAATCGCACAACGGATCGCTCGGACCGCCAAGTCCGTCCCCCACCCTCGGAGAGGATGGGGCACCCGCGCAATCTGGAAAATGCTCCGCAAAGCGGAGATGCGTAGGGCAGGCGTTGCACCTGCCTTCACTGTCGCCTCCACCCGGCGAGGACGTTCCCCTGGACCGAGACGGTAAAGGCAGGTTAATGACCTGCCCTACATGGCTCCGTTTTGCGTCAAATAGGCGGCCAGCTTGCCAATCGGTTTTCCTTGCCGGGCACGCTCATAAAGCAAAGCCTTGGCCTCGGAGACAGACAACGCGCTCGTCTGAATCCGATTGAGCCGGTCAAGTTCAGGATTGGTCCTCCCAGTATGCCCTTGCGCTTCCAGCTCCTTGATTCTGCGATTTACCTCATCCATAATTCAACTCTCCTTTACTTGAGCCAAGACGGCGACGCTTTTCCCAACGCCACTACCACTTTGCTTCAACCGTTTCTTGTCCACCACGGTTGATCAGGATTCCCAATGTTTGGACCTACATCCAACGGTCTGTGGGTCGGTCGACGCCAGCACCTCCAAAGTGGGTGGGCCACGCATCCTACGAACTCTATGGAATTCCGCCTCCAATGTATTCAGTTTCGTACAGGATCGGGTCGTGAGGGTATCTGCAACCGGAAGCGGCATCCGCCTCAAGGACCGCCCTCATCTTGACGAGCGTGCCATGAGCTGCGGTGTCCAGTTCGTAGCCGCTGAGCACAACCCAGTCTGCAACCAACATTCTGTTGCCAATCCTGCAAACGTGATCAATCATGATCCCCCGGAACTTGCCATCCTTCTCCACCCAGATCACCAGGGAGTAGGCTTCCAGCCCCGGGATGCTGCGGAGCTCTGCTGTACTGAACTTGCGAACCTCTCCGTCAAACACATCTCGATAGGAGTTCAGGAAGAGACGTGCGTACCACGTCGCGCGCGAACGCCGCTCGGGCTCAGTCCCTTCGTCTTCTAGGTGCAAGTCCTCGCCAGCTTCAGACAACGTCGCCTTCAGGCGCTTCAAATCGTCGTCCTTGTAGAGCGTGAGATGCTCCACAAGCCTGGTTACGTCATTATCTCTCGCCGCAGCCATCATGTCCCCCGCGAAGTCGATCCACATCTCCCGCACGGACTTTTGGCCAGGTTCGCATCCACACGGGATGACAACGCAGCCGAGAAGAATGCCGAGCCCTGCCGCAATGCGATTCTTAAAATGCTTCGTCATAAGACCTCCCGTTTCTTACGCTCAAGGCGAGACATGCTTCAGAGCGAGATTATAGCCTTGTTTCGTTTCTTCGGTGTCGCCCCTGGCAGGAATGCCGTTCATCCCCGGCAGCGAGGCATGGTATGTTCCGGACACGTCATTTCCACCGAGACGTAGTGTGAGGGCCACAGAGGCCGGTACATTTTGACGCCGCGTTGGAGTGATGCTAAATTCAAAAGTGATCGACCTCTTGGCCGGTACATTTACCGGAGACAAGGACTCTTCTTCTGTGGACTTCATGATGCCCCCCCACTCGGAGTAGACTGCAATTCCATACTCAGTAAACAAGACGAGTTGCCCAGTCAGGCGCATGGGATCATCCTTGTCTTCTGACGAAGGGTAGTCCAATCTGACGGAGTCGAATCTGAAAGGCGCGTCACTCGGGTTGCCAACCTGCATTTCGACTCTGTAGTTGGGGCCCAGTGTACTCTTCAGTTCTCGGGTCAGCCAGAAATCCACGTCAACTGGGCCACCAGCAGTCTGCGCTTGTCGAGCCGATATCGCACTTGGTCTGTCTGTCTCTTGGGCAGCGGATGATTCCGTCTTGTCTCTCCGATCACACCCGGC
>JBARRC010000773.1:0-7670 GCA_049644045.1 Phycisphaerae bacterium | reverse complement strand
TCGCTGAACCATTCGCAGATGGTCGCGTGCAGACCGGCGCTGAGGGTGGACATATGGTTCTTGACCGAAGAGACTCCTTCGGCCTTGCATTTTTCGATAATCGTCTTGCTGGGAACGCTCAATTCTTTCGCAAGAATGTGAACGCGCATTTTCTCAGTCAAGACCGATCTCCCTAATGAACCACGGATGCCACTCACCCGGCAGCGGCTGCCAATGTGCCTGGATACCGGCCGGGTTTACGTGGGATCACCTGCCTCTACGACACCTGCCTCCATCGTCGGTTCGTCAACGGCCAGTCCCTGCTCAGTCGCCTGCTGTGACTCTTCGTTCTCCATCAGGCCCGATGCAGCGGCGTCACCCTCTACGGGATCGTTCTGCGGGGCGGCGGTCACGACGGCCGCCGTGTCGCCCACGGTGTTATCGGCGCTTGAAGGCACTTCCAGCTCCGACTCCACCGCTTCGGATTCCAAACCCCCTTCCGCCGCCGCACGAGCGTCT
This sequence comes from Phycisphaerae bacterium, assembly GCA_049644045.1. Lineage (GTDB taxonomy): Bacteria > Planctomycetota > Phycisphaerae > UBA1845 > UBA1845. Next base: position 7,172 of record JBARRC010000773.1, on the reverse strand, counting down.
TGCTCGGCGGCGAGCTTGGCCGCCTTCTTAGCGGCCTCCGTCTCGGCAGCGATCCTTTGCGATTCCACGCCCGCGGTTTCAACCACTTTAGCGGCGAGCCCCTCGTCCATACCAAGTTCGTTGACCAACGGCTCGACACCGACCTCCGAGAGATCTGCGAGCGAAACGATGCCCATCGCGAGCATCTTATCCAGAAGAATGTCTTCGATCCCTTCAATGCTCTTCAGTGCCGCCTCGATGTCGTCGACGTTCTTGTCGTATTCAGCGGGCGTGAGAATATCGATGTCCCAGCCGGTCAGCCGGGCACCCAATCGGACGTTCTGACCACGCTTGCCGATGGCGAGCGATAACTGGTCTTCGTCAACGATGACCGTCGCCCGGCCGAGTTCAAAACACAGAAAAACCTCCTTCACTTCCGCGGGCTTCAGGGAGTTGGTGATCAACACCTGGGACGACTCATTCCAGCGAACGATGTCGATCTTCTCACCACCAAGTTCATCGACGATGTTACGGATACGACTCCCGCGAACGCCCACGCACGCACCCACAGCATCGACCTTGATGTCAATTGATGACACCGCAATTTTTGTTCGGTACCCCGCCTCTCGCGCCAGGGCGCGGATCTCGATAATGCGCTCACCCACCTCCGGGACTTCCAGCTCGAAGAGCTTGCGAATGTAATCCGGATGGGTCTGCGTCAGCACGATTCGAACCTGATTCTGCTCCTCGCGAACGTCGAGAATCATCGCCCGAATGCGCTCACCCGGGTGATGCATTTCACCCGGGATTTGTTCGCTGCGGGGCAAGAAACCTTCACCGCGTGTGAGGTTCACGGTCAAAGCGCCGCCCTCGTAACGCGTGACAGTCCCCGTCACCACCGTCCCAACAAGCTGCGAGTACTCCTCGAAGATCGCGTTACGCTCATCCTCGCGGATCTTCTGGATCATGACCTGCTTGGCCGTCTGCGCGGCGATCCGGCCGAGCGTTTTCATATCGAACGGCTCGCCGTCGACAGTGGCCTGGATGGTGGCGTTCGTGCGATCGATGTGAACGGAAACATCCTCGGCCTCTTCGTACGCCTTGCGGGCTGCAGATACCATCGCGGCCTCGAGGTCGACGAAGACGCTTTCCTTGTCGATGTTCTTGTCGCGGCTGATCGAATCGATAAATCTGATAAGGTCGGTATTCATTGCCACCCGGCACGGAACAGTGCGGTCCCGGTCCTCGTCAAAAGTCCCACAACACAAAAAAACGTGGGCGCAAGCTGCGGTCCCACGTGGCAACACGGCGAGGCGGCAGGATGGAGTCTGCAGCTTAGAGCATTGCCCTGCTCCGATTGCCGGGGCATGCCCACCCCGGTCGACCGTCGCGCCCCCGCTCGAACCCTTCAGCTCGCACGGGACGCGCCTCCAGATGGCCACCTAACGATGGTCACAACTGCACTCCACCCCCCTGGCACAGGCGTACGCAACATCATACTACCTTAGGCCCATCCAGTCCCTGGAGACCGCACAGGCGGCTCGCTTTGCGCAGCAACACACGCGTTCCACTTGGGCCGCTGATGCCCTACATCGACAGAAAACTAACAGGATTATAGGTGCGGCTTGATGCGTGTCAATCAGGCTAGGCGTTGCCAGAGCATTATATAGTTATCGGACTATGCTTCAGGCAAAGGTGACAGTTGAATGTACGCTCACGCTGGCTGAGCTTGCCTTTGTCAAGCGTGGACGGGGCGTGCACGCCCTGATTCAATGTGTTATTGTTATGCCTGTGGGACCGGCTTCCCAGTCGATCTATTCGTGGTCTATAAGGCTGCTCGACAAGGTGGAAGGCCTGTCTCCCAATGATTCCACAACGAGCTTTTAGGATCGCTTTGAAGCATGCCTTCCTGCCGTGTCGCCGCGTGGGCGGTGCTGCTGGTTTTCCTGGTTACGGGCGTTTGCGGGGACGACGTTCCAGCGGAGACCGCCGCGCAGCCGACGCTGACCGAGCTTGTCGTGGGATTCTTCCGTAGTGAGGACCCCGGACAGCGGACGGCGATCATCAAATCCATTGAGGAAGTCGCCGGTGGCGATCTGAACCTCGTCATCGACGCGATCGAGACTGCCAAGCTGTGGCCCGCGTTGAAGGGTGAGGACGGCACCTTTACGTTCGACTCCAATACGTTTGGTCCCATCTCCGTCGCATATCGACTCCCTCCCGCTTACGACCCGGCCCGGCCTCATCCGCTGATGATCTGCATGCCCCGCAACGGTGGATCTCCACATACCACACTGGCCTTCGCATCGATCATCTGCGGAGACGCTCTGCGCGATCATGTGCTGCTCAGTCCCGCCGGGCGGATCGGCGGTTCTTTTCACCAGCCGGCCGCAGCGGCGGCGGACCTCCCGGCGCTTTTGCGCGAAGCCCGCCGGCGGATTCATATCGATGCGAATCGGGTCTTCCTGTTCGGATCCGGCGCCGGCGCGGATGCCGCATGGATGGCCGCAATCATGCACGCCGATCTGTTTGCAGGTGCCATCACCATGTCCGGATATCCGCGTGTACCTTATCCCGAGCAGGCTTACCCATTTCTTCTGGAAAACCTGAGACAGCTCGCGGTTCTTGCGGTATGGGTTTCACCCGATGATTCGCAGGCGACCGCCCGGGACAAGGTGGTGGGACATCACAACCGGGCGATAATCCGGTTTGCGAAGCGGACTTCCCTTCCCATTATAGGGATCGAGACTCCCCATGTCGGAGCGCTGGCACTCAAGCCGCCGGCCGACGCGCTCTTGCACCTCCTGGATCGCCGTCGCCCATCACGCGCAGACAGTGTGTCCCACTGGTTCCGTTATCCAGGCCAGGGACATGCAGGGTGGCTGAGGCAGATGAGGTTTCTGAGAGACGTATGGGAAGGGGAGCAACTTTCCATCCTCCCATCGCCGACGACGGATCGTAACGAGTTCATCACGGAGGTCATTCAAGGCAAGATGGCCTACCTTGGCGGGTGGGTTGAGGGCCAGACCGTCGAGATTGAGACACACAATTGCGCTCGCATTGAACTTCTATTGCCCGCTGGGTTGGTGGATTTCGATCGGCCGATCACCGTCCGATGCAACGGCAAGAAACGATACTCGGGTATGCTTCGCCCAAACATCCGTACGCTGCTCGAGACCGCCTACGATCGGTGGGAGTTCCAAAGGCCGCCCGTCGCGCGACTTTCCTTTTCGATTAAGAGCGATCACAAACACAAGTGAAGGGTCGTCTGGATGTGTACTCGTCGCGTCGGATCCAGAAACCCCGATCCCTTCCACCCTCGCCCAGCCACAAGCAGCCTGGACGCGTTCCGAGACCCATTGCCCCCTTATTGAGCCAATTCCTCGGGCAGACTCCTAGGCAACGCGAGGGCTCTGGCCTCCTCTACTACCTTGACTCGCTCCAGGTGATGCGGGAGAATACCGGCGATCGTCGATGGACAGGCATTGGGCGCGTTAGCGATCTGGCAACATCCCCGCTTTTACAGCGGAGCCTGCGGAGATGTGAGCCGTGCTGTAGCCAGCGATAAGGTGTATAAAGTACTCGAAGCGGATGTGGCGGAATTGGCAGACGCGCTGGCTTCAGGAGCCAGTGCCCGCAAGGGCGTGGAGGTTCGAGTCCTCTCATCCGCATCGTCGAAAAAAAGGTGTCAGGATGATTTTTGGATGTCCTTTCGAGGGCGTCCGCGCGGGCGAAGGGTGATGTCCAGCCGTAGGCAGCTGTCAGGAAAATCATCCTGACACCTTTTCCTCCGCTACGCTAAGATACAGCGGTCTCGACGACCAGCTCGACCTCGACGGATGCGTTTAGAGGCAGCCCCGCTACCCCCACCGCGGATCGCGCGTGTTTGCCCGCGTCACCGAAGATCTTGACCAGCAAGTCACTGGCGCCGTTGGCGACCTTGGGCTGCTCGGTAAACCACGCGTTGCTGTTGACGTATGCGCAGACGCGAACCACTCGTGTGATCGCGTCCAACCCACCAGCCACCTGAGCAGCGGCTGCAAGCCCGTTGAGGGTCGCAGTTGCAGCGGCCTCGGCTGCGTCCTCGACCGAGACGTCGCCGGGCACTTTCCCCGTACAGAGGACGTTGCCGTCACGGACCGGCAGTTGCCCGCTGGTCAGCACAAGCGGCCCGCTCCGGATCGCGGGAACATAACTACCGACGGGCGCAGCCACGTCGGGAAGCACGAGTTTCAGTTCTGCGAGTCGTTCACTGGGTGTCATTGTTCGGCTCCGAATGATTAGAGTGATCCACGTAAACGTCAGCGGTGACAGACGTCTCCACAAACGGTTCTTCGCTTTCCGTGTCCTCCTGCTGCTCATCGACTCCGCGCTCGAGCTCCGCGGTGTCGAGCGGCGTCCGATCGAGCAGGTGCAGCAGAATGGTTCCAAAGGGGTGATCCTGGCTCGCGCGGACGCGACCCCGGCGGATAAGTTCCAGCAGGGCCAGGAACAATCCGATCATTTCCGGCTTGGTCCGGCCCGTAAAAACCTCCTCGAATGCCTGCGAGCCGCCTGCCCGCTGGATCGAATCGAGGAAATCCTCGGCGTGGAGTGTTATCGGCGTGTCATCCACATCGATGTGATGGACGGCCTCGCGCCGCCCCGTCTGTTCGAGCAACCGGTTGAAGGCGTCGAACAGGTTCCAGATGTCAATATCTTCGAGGTCTATTTCGTCGGAAGGTGCAGGAGGCAGCACGGGTAAGCGGGCGTGTTTTCGGGCCTGTTCGGTGGCCGCATCGTCAAGGTGGCGAGCCGCGTCCTTGAACTTCTTGTATTCCAACAGTTGCCGGACCAGTTCGAGACGCGGATCAACGATCTGATCCTCGGCCTCTTCAACCGGCGGCGTCGGCAGCAGCATGCGCGACTTGATCTCCATCAATGTCGACGCAAGGACGAGGAACTCGCTGACGACCTCCGGATCAAGCTCCCGCAGCAGCTCCACATATTGGACATACTGCTCCGTAATGCGCGCGATCGGAATGTCGTAGATGTCGACCTCTTCCCGCCGGATCAGATACAAAAGCAGATCCAGCGGACCATTGTAGACGTCAAGGGCGACTCGATACTCGCTCACCGGTGCGTGTCCTTCGTAACAACCAGGCCACATGCCTCCCGCACGTCAGCCATGACCGCTCGCGCCACGACGCGGGCTTTTGCCGCGGATGTTCGCAGCACGTCTTCCACATAGTCCGGATCAACCGCGAGTTTCTCGCGGCGCTCGCGCGCCGACCCGAGCACCCGCTCAACGACTTCCGCGAGGAGCTTCTTGGCATCTCCGTACCCCATTCCGCCCGCGCGATACCGTTCCTCCAGCTCTTTCACCTCGTGGGGTTCAGCCATCAGCTTGTACAACGCGAAGACGTTACAGGTATCCGGATTCTTCGGCGCCTCCAACGGCGTGCTGTCCGTCTTGATGCTCATGATCCGCTTGCGCGTCGGCCCGGGCGGATCGAACAGGTTGATGGTGTTGCCATAGCTCTTGGACATCTTCTGTCCGTCGACACCGGGAACGATCATCGCCTCGTTGAGTTTGGGCTTGGGAAGCTTCAACACTTCGCGGCCAAAGATGTTGTTGAAGTAGGAGGCCATGTCTCGCGTCATTTCGATGTGCTGAACCTGGTCCTCGCCGACCGGGACCAGATCGCTGCGATAGATGAGGATGTCAGCCGCCATCAGAATCGGGTAGTTGAACAGCCCCATCGTCGGCGTAAGGCCCCTCGCGATCTTGTCCTTGTACGAGGTCGCCCGTTCCAACAGGCCCTTGCCCGTCACGGTGGAGAGAATCCACGCCAGCTCGGTGACCTCCGGAATGTCGGTCTGGCGGAAGAGGCACGCCTTCTTGGGGTCGAGGCCCATCGCGAGATAATCAAGGGCTACGTCGCGGGTGTATCCCCGCAGCATGGCTGCATCCTGGATCGTGGTGAGGGAGTGGTAATTCGCAATGAAATAGAAGCATTCGTGCTCATGCTGGAGTTCGATGTGCTGCTTCATCGCACCCAGGTAGTTGCCCAGGTGCAGCCTGCCGCTCGATTGAACGCCGGAAAGAATTCGCATAGCCAACCTCCCCGGGGCAAGGTCGCGTTTGGACGCGGCCTTGTCAAGCCGGCGGACGGCGAGCCGAAAAAAGGTGTCAGGATGATTTTTTTTCGAGACTGCAAGACGCGTTGCGGCTGGGTGGCATGGGTAAGCGCCGGTTTACCCGTGTCTTATGGGTGTGCAGCACGGGCAAACAAGTTTGCCCATGCCACCCGACGCGTCATTTAGACCTGGAAAAGCAATGAAGAAAAAATCATCCTGACACCTTTTTTCTTCCCGGTCGGTGCCGACCGAAGTAGATACGCCCAAGGGCCGCCAGCACGAGAGCCATGACGATCAGGCCCCATTCGGAAACCGTGGGAATTGCGCCGTCATCGACGCACGCATCATCGACGCCGTCGCCGTCCGCGTCGCCCAGACACTCGTCGACCACCCACCCTCCCTGTGCGGTGCACTCATCCGCAAGGTTCAGTTCGCAGGTTCGATCGGGCAGACAGCAAGGCTCCAGCGTGGGGCAACCACCGCTACAGAGTGCTCCCGGCGCGAAATCCCGCGGCCCGGGCATCGCATCGCATTCACTCCGGGTTACGTCGTCGATGCACCCCGCATCCGGCCCACCAATACCGTAGCAGCACCGACCAATCTCGATCGTGATCTTCGCGGGGACAAGAGCGACCAGCGGAATCGGCCGGTTGCCGGTATCCTTCATGAACGTCGCCATTCCCGGAATGAAGGGGATCGTAAACGTACCCTTGGCACTGCTATCAACATCGAGCACCAAGGTACCGCCGTAGGCCGGGACACCAGTGTCGGCCGCACCACCAGAAGGGGACGTGCTGCCGTAAGCGAAGTCTATCGAGCTGGTGAACACCGCATAAATCCCGAGCAAGAGGTTCGGGGTTATCGTCGAGTCCTGGAAGCCCGGGCAGCACTGCGTGGGCGGGTAGCCCTCGTTTCCAAGCTCGTCACACCACGAACCGTTACCCAACAGCCCTGCGCAGTACGCATCACGCTCAAGATCATCGCCACCCACGCAGTTTGGGTTCCACGGCGTCAGGAAACCCGCCAGACCGCTCGTGTAGCCGGACGGGTCAATCGTCGCCTGCCACGTCTTG
>JBARRC010000772.1:0-11941 GCA_049644045.1 Phycisphaerae bacterium | reverse complement strand
ACCGGGTTCGGTTACGATGGCGTTGCGGTGCAACCGATGAGAGACCGTGGAAGGGCACAGGAATCGACAGGGGCTTGACCCGGCGGAGCGGCTCGCCGAAGATTCGCCCTCTCGAACAATCAACATTAACAAAAAAAAAGGAGGTCGATCTATGTTGCGCAACCCAGCTCTTTCGATTCTGTTTTGTGTCCCGCTGTGCTGGCAAGTCCCAGCCCAGGGTGACGAACTCAAGACCGTCGACGAGGTCATCGCCAAGCACATCGAGGCGATGGGCGGACGCAAGGCGCTCGATTCAGTCAAGACCATGAGAATGGCTGGAAAGAGCATCATGGGCGGCGGCATGGAAGCCCCGCTCACCATCGAGTTCAAACGGCCGAACAAGGTGCGCGTCGAGTTCACCTTTCAGGGCATGACCGGCATCCAGGCCTTCGACGGCAAGACCGGTTGGTTCATCATGCCTTTCATGGGCAAGACCGATCCGGAGAAGATGTCCTCCGACCAGGTCGAGGCGATAGAAGACCAGGCCGACTTCGAGGGCCCCCTGGTGGACTACAAGAAGAAGGGACATCAGGTCGAATTGATCGGGAAAGAAGAGTTCGAGGGCTCCGATGCCTACAAGCTCAAGATCACGAAGAAGGGCGGTGCCGTCGAGTATCACTATCTGGATGCAGAGTACTTCCTGACCACCAAGATGAAAGGCAAGCGGAAGTTCCAGGGTACCGAGATCGAGTACGAAATCGGCTTCGGGGATTTCAAGAAGGTCGGCGGGCTGATGTTCCCGCACTCGATCCAGCAGGGATCCATGGGTGCCGGCGCCATGGTTTTCGAGAAGATCGAGGTCAACGTCAAGTTGCCCGACGACCGCTTTACCATGCCGGAGATCAAAAAGGAAGAGGCACCCAAGGAGGACGTTGAGAAAACCAAGGAAGAGAAAACGGGTGGGGACTAGTGGCCCGTCACAGCCGAAAGTTCGGGTTCGTTAGTGGGTGGCATGGGCAAACTTGTTTGCCCGTGGAGTGCCCTCACAAAACACGGGCAAGCTGGCGCTTGCCCATGCCACCCGCCGGTATCTGCCAGAGGGCCGGGAAGGGGTTCTCGGTCCAGTGAGCCGCGGGCTTTAGCCCGCGCGGATCCTCCGACTCTGGGGCGGTTCCGTCATCGCAAGTCCGCGCAGGCTTCAAGCCTGCGGCTCGCTCCGGACGATCGTCGCGCCCTTTGAAAGGAAAACCTGATGAAATCCATAGCTAAGGTGCTTGCGTGTTTACTCGCCGCTACGGTTTTTGGATCCGGTGACCGGGCGGCTGCGGATGTCAAGATCGACTCGGGCACGTTCGGCGGCCTGGAGGCCCGGGCGATCGGACCGGCGGTCATGGGTGGGCGCATTAGCGCCATGGATGTCATCAAGACCGATCGGCTTACCATCTACGTCGGGGCGGCTGACGGCGGCGTCTGGAAGTCCGTCAATGGTGGGACAACCTTCAAAGCGATCTTCGACGAGCATATCCAGTCGATCGGAGCCATCACCATCGACCGTTCCAACCCCGACGTGGTCTGGGTCGGGACCGGGGAGCCCTGGACGCGCAACAGCATCTCCGTCGGGGATGGAATCTACAAGACCACCGACGGCGGCGAGAACTGGGAACACCTGGGTCTCAAAGACACGGAACGCATGTCCAAGATCCTGATCGATCCTGCCGACAGCGACACCGTCTACGTCTGCGCGACCGGACACCTGTGGAACGCAAACGAGGAGCGTGGGGTTTACAAAACGACCGACGGCGGAAAGAGCTGGGAGAAGATCCTCTACGTGGACGAGGACACCGGCTGCGGCGACCTGGCCATGGACCCTCAGGACCCGCGCATCCTCTACGCCAGCATGTGGCAGTTTCGCCGCTGGCCTTATTTCTTCAAATCGGGCGGACCGGGCAGCGGCCTGTACAAAAGCACGGACAGTGGGAAGAACTGGCGCAAGATCACAAAGGGACTGCCCGAAGGAGAACTGGGGCGAATCGCCATCGCCGTCGCACCGTCGCGTACCAGCGTGGTCTACGCCACGGTCGAGGCCGAGAAGACCGGGCTCTATCGCTCGGACGATCTCGGGGAAACGTGGCGGTGGGTCGGCTCGACCGACAACGTGGAGGCCCGCCCGTTTTACTTCTCGCTGCTGCTGGTTGACCCGACGGACTTCAACCGCGTCTATAAGCCGGCCACCTTCACTTCCGTCAGCACCGACGGCGGTGAGACGTTCTCCGGTCTCGGGGGCGGAACCCATCCGGACCACCATGCCTTTTGGATCAACCCGGACGACCCTGACCAGCTTCTGGTGGGAACCGATGGCGGGCTCTACCTCTCTAATGATCGCGGCGTGCACTGGAACTTCCTGCAGGCGCTCCCCCTTTCCCAGTTCTACCACGTCAGCTACGACATGGAGGACCCATACAACGTCTACGGCGGCCTGCAGGATAACGGTAGCTGGATGGGCCCCTCGCAAACGCCCTCCGGCGGCGTACAGAACAAGCACTGGGACAGCATCGGCTTCGGCGACGGCTTCCATGTTCACGTTGACCGCCAAAAACCTGACATCGTCTATCTCGAATGGCAGGGCGGCCGCATTCAACGCGTCCACAAATCGACCGGGGAGTCCAAGGACATCCAACCCTTGCCCGATAAGGGCGACCTCAAATACCGGTTCAACTGGAACGCGCCGATCCATCTCAGCCCGACCCGTACGGACACCTTGTACATCGGCGCGCAGTTCCTGTTTCGTTCACGCGACCGCGGTGAGTCGTGGGAGCGGATTTCGCCAGATCTGACGACGGACGACCCTGAAAAGCAGAAGCAGATCGACTCCGGCGGTCTTACACCCGACAACTCCACCGCAGAGAACCATTGCACCATCTTTACGATCAGCGAGTCGCCCCTCAACGAGAATCTGATCTGGGTCGGCACCGACGACGGGAACCTCCAGGTAACCCGCGACGGCGGCAAAACCTGGAAGAACGTCGTCGGCAACATTCCCGATCTTCCCAAGTGCACCTGGGTCAGCTTCGTCGAACCCGGTCGCTACGCGGAGGCGGAAGCCTACGTCACCTTCGACGGCCACCGCACCGGCGACATGAAGCCCTACGTCTACAAGACCACGGACTACGGGAAGACCTGGACATCGCTCGCCGCTGACCAGATCGAGGGACACTGTCACGTCATCCTCCAGGACCTGGTCAACCCGGACCTGCTGTTTCTAGGCACCGAACTGGGGCTATATGTCTCGGTTGACGGCGGAGCCCAATGGGCCCGGTTCAAGGAGAAAATGCCCAAGGTCAGCGTGCGCGACATGGCCATCCACCCGCGGGAGCACGACCTGATCCTTGGCACTCATGGACGAGGCATTTACATCATCGACGACATCACACCGCTGCGGTATTTGACCCGGGAGGTTCTGGAGTCGAAGGCAGCTTTTCTTAAGACGCGTCCGGCCGTGATGAGAATCCCGGCCAGCAGTCAGGAATTCCCCGGTGACGACGAGTTCGTGGGGCGCAATCCCGCGTCCGGTGCGCAGATCGCTTATTACCTCAAGAAACGACATCTGTTTGGCGACCTGAAGCTCGAGATTTACGACTCCGAAGACAATTTGCTTTACACGCTACCGGGTGCCAAGCGCCGGGGCATCAATCGCGTGAGCTGGTCCATGCGCATGAAACCGCCCAAAGTGCCGCCAGCCGCGAGTCTGGTGCCGCAGTTTTTCTCCTTCATCGGCCCCCAGGTGCCCGAGGGCACCTACACCGTCAAGCTGATCAAGGGCAAGCAGGCCTACGAAGGGACGTTCGATGCGGTCATGGATCCGCGAGCCGATTACACGCCCGAGGGTATGGCCCTGCAGGACAAGACCGTGATGAAGCTCTACCGCATGCTGCGGCATATGACCTATCTCGTGGACACGCTGCTTGACGTGCAGGCCCAGGCGAAGGACCGGGCCGCAAAGCTCGACGATGACAGCATTCTGTCCAAGAAGCTGAATAAGTTCGCCGATGAACTCGAGGCTTTCCGCAAAACGCTGGTCGCCACCCGCAAGGGTGGCTTTCTCGCGGGCGAGGAGCAGTTGCGCGAAAAACTCGGCACTCTCTATGGCTCGGTCAACGGCTACGAGGGACGCCCCACCGATTCACAGGTCAAATACATGGGGGTGCTGGAAAAGGAACTGGAAAAGGCCGAGGCGCGCCTTGAATCGCTCCTTGCCGCTCAACTGGACGACCTCAATCCGCAGCTCCGGAAACACAACCTCAGTCCTGTGACAAGGATGAGTATAGATCAATAACGAAACGTTCGATTCATCCTGACAATACAGAATCGCCCGATATTCCTTGACGGCCCGCTTGATCTTCGGGATCGTGTGTCTGATGCCACCCCGCTGATGCTATGTCCCGTTCATTTTCATCGCCGATGAGTTTGAGGTCAAGCGGCAAATGTTCAGCCTGTCTGATACGAGTCCCGGTGCGACCGTTTGACGGTGCATTTCAAAGTGCGCCCCCGTATTGCTTTACGAAATCCCCAGGGGTGATAGAATAGGTCGCATGAAGCGATTTCAGCGAGTGCATCATATATGGCAGGTTACGCGTCCGCAGCAACGCTGGGTTATGCTGGCCGGGATGCTGGTCGTGCATTTCGCAGCCGCTACCGCCTGGGCACAGCAAGAGGCGAGCGCGCCCGAAGAAGAAGGCGGATTACTTAAGTGGGGGATCGCGGCAGGGCTTGCCGTGGTCGTTTGCATCTCGGCCTTCTTGAACCCGAAGCGCTCGCACCTGAGCTAGAAAGAGAAACCGCGTGTTGACAAAACGCTCGACTATTGTCCTTCTCGTCGGCTTGAATCTGTTCCTGCTTGCCGCGCTGTTGATTGGCAGCTACTCGCTGCCGGCTGCCCGCGCACAGAGTAGTGCCCAAGCGAGTGACTTCGTGTGCGTTACTGCTGATGCGGCCGGTCAGGAATACGACGTGCTTTATGTGCTTGATCTTCCCGCGCGCAAGCTTTATGCGTTCTACCCGACCAGTGGCCGCGCGAACCAGTTGGTGGCAGCCGCACCGCGCGATCTTGAGAGAGACTTCGGCCGTTAGCGAGCGTCCTGATGCATCAATGTTCGGGTGACCCTATGGATTCGAGAAACTTCGCCATCGGTATCCTCTCGACGACGGCGGCGATTCTGCTTGTCGGTCTTCTCATCATCAACACACGCCCCGAACCGGTTTGGGCGGACGGTATGACTGTTACCGGCGGCGACTACGTTTTGACGGTGGGGGGCGTCAGCACCGCCGACGAAGAGTACTTGTATGTGATCGACGCTCCAGCCGGGAAACTCATCTCGTACCGCTTCGACACCGGCCGCAAGCAGGTCGAAATCGTCCAGGGCATCGACCTGTCGGAGCTGCGTCGCATAACCAGTCAACCCACTCAGCCGCGCAGCGGCAAGCAAGATTCGCGCCAGCAAAGGCCCTGACCCCGCAAACCGAACCCCGGAGAACGGGGCGGTTGGGAATCTGTCCGAGAAGCCCATCTTCCCCCTGACGACAAGACCCGCATCATACCGCTACGTGTCAAACGGTATTACTCGGACAGACGCATGGAATCCACCGATTCCTTCCCGTCGAATGGAATTCGCAGGTAATAAACACCCTGTTCGAGCTTGCTTTCGACAGGGTATCCACACTTATGAAAGATGCGCAGCATACCGTGGTTCTCGGCCAAGACCTCGGAGGTAAGACCGGCGATGCCTTGCCGCCGCGCGATTTCGACCAACGCGTTCATCAATTTGGTTCCAATTCCTTTGCCATGCCAATCATCCCGTATCAGGAACGCGGCCTCCGCGTAATTGGTGCGCGGTTCCTTGAGGTGATGGGCGATACCGATCATCTCGGCGTTTTCGGTAGAACCGGTCAGTACCACCAAGGCCATGTTCGCTTCGTAGTCGATGCGCAGGAGTTCCTGCAGCTTCTCGTGCGGCATGGCCTGGATCATTCGGAAGAAGCGGTAGTGCACTGACTTAGGCGACAGCTTGTAGAAGAGACTGCGCAGCATTGGCTCGTCGGTCAACTTCAAAGGACGCATAAACACGCGAGATTTGTCTTTCAGCTCGATCCACCGCTCCAGGTCTTCCGGGTACACGGGCACATGGATGGGCAGCTCGATCTGATCGGCGTAGACCAGATGCCGCGCCTTGGCCTCGGACAGCAACCACGGTCGAAACTTCGGATGTGCGACCTGGATCAGCGCCATGGCTCGCTCCCGGATGCTCTTACCGTGCAAGTAGGCGGCGCCATACTCGGTGACAACGTAGTGCACGTCACCGCGGCTGGTGACCACGCCGGCCCCCTGCTTGAGATACGGCACGATGCGGGAGTATGTTTCATTTTCGGCTGTGGAGGGCAGGGCGATGATGGGTTTGCCGCCCTTGGAGCGGGCCGCGCCGCGTGTGAAATCAACCTGTCCGCCGATGCCGCTGTAGAAAAGAACACCGAGCGAGTCGGAGCAAACCTGGCCGCTCAGGTCGACCTCGATGGCGGCGTTGATCGAGATCATATTGTCGTTTTGCGCGATGATGAACGGATCGTTGGTATACTCGACGGGATGGAATTCAACCAACGGGTTGTTGTCGATGAAGTCATAGAGCTTGCGTGACCCCATCACGAAGGTGGCTACGATCTTGCCGCGGTGCAGCGTCTTCTCCGAGTTGGTGATCACACCCTTCTCGATAAGCGGGATGATGCCGTCGCTGAACATCTCCGTATGGATGCCGAGATTCTTGAAGTCGACGAGGTAATGCAGGACGGCATCCGGAATGGTGCCGATGCCGAGCTGGAGCGTCGCGCCGTCTACGACCAGGTTGGCAATGTGTCGTGCGATCCGCTCGGCGAATTCATCGGGCTCTCCTTGCGTTGCTTCCAACACCGGGCGGTCACTGGGAACCAGCACGTCAATATCGCGCACGTGGATGAAACAATCGCCCAGCGCCCGCGGCGTGTGGCTGCAGACCTCGGCGACAACCATACGTGCGCATTCAGCCGCGGATTTCACGATGTCGGTTGACACACCGTAGCTGCAATATCCGTGTTCATCCGGTGGGCTAACCTGAATCAACGCCACGTCGATCACCACCTGTCCGGATTTGAACAAGGCGGGGATTTCCCCCAGAAAGATGGGGGTGTAATCCGCCCGGCCTTGGGCAACCGCCTCGCGTACGTTCGGGCCAATGAAGTAGGCGTTGTGCCGAAACTGATGGCCAAATCGCGGCTCGGCGTACGTGGCCACCCCAAGTGTCAGGATGTGTACGATTTCGGTATCGCTAAGGTCATTCCGAGCGGACAACGCCTCGACCAGCGTTTGAGGCTCGCCAGCTCCTGAGCCGATGAACACGCGCTGCCCCGGCCTAACGCATGCCACGGCATCCTCAGCGGTCGCGACCTTGTCGGCCCAGCGTTCCTGCCACGTCTTCGTACTCCTGGTGCTCATAACATGCTCCTAGCGGTTCCCAATCCCCAATGCTCGGCGGTCAATGAGCTGGCATACCCTTCAACGTTTGTCGCTCTTCTATGGGAAGCACGCCGACTGTGGGTCTGCTGGGGCGGGTGTTGTAGAGGTTGAGGTAGCGTTGATGCTCGGGGGTTACCGGATACCTTTCGCCGGCCGGGTATGGGTAGCCGGACATACCGTGGAACGGCAAGGGCGTCACTGTTTCGGAGAACTTGGTGTTTAAGTCACCGTCTTTGACCCAGCCGTTGGCGTAGAAGATGAAATCGCGGGTCCAGCCGACGGGTAGTTTTGGCAGCGTGGCGGCATTGAAACGCATGGATAGCTCATCGCCGGGCCCGAAGATGACGTACATGTTATCGGGAGCGGCCAGCAGGGGGGTCACGTCGCCGTAACGGGTAAACAAGCCCGCAGGTGGGTTCCACGATCCGGTTACACTTACGTCGTCATAGTCGAAACGTTCAAAGCCGAAAGCGTCGCGGGTCATTTTGGAGAAGCCGCGGTAGTGAAGGTCCGCATGGGCTATGGGCAGTTCGATCATGCGGCAGCGGTCAGCCTCGTCGTGCGTCGAGACAAAAATGCGATCGAAGTAGACGCGCATGTTCGTTGAGAGGCGGACGTGATAGTCGTCGCACAAGAAACGCCCGGTCAGGTCGACCGGCACGACGAGCCCTTTGCTGGTCGGCAGACCGACGGATTCGATAGCCGTCTGCCATCGGCCCTGGTTGTCGCGGACTTCGAGCGACAGCGGCGTCAATTCATAGCGCGGGTCTTGCGCGATGGCCATCCCCACGCTCGATTCCGCCCAGTAAATCCAACTGTCCAGAAAGAGCATGATGTGCTCGGCCTCCGACAGGTCGCCCAGATCGAGTGTGAGCGAATGCGGTTGGGCCAGGCCGTCGTATTGTGGCACCAAGGGGAACGTCGGAAAGCGCCCGTCGCGCTTAAGGATGAGTGTTAGCACATCGACACCGCGATCATCCACGGCGGAAACCGGCGGGCGATGATCCGACACAGCAAAGAACTTGTCCTCGGGCGGCGGGGAACTGAACATTTCGTTGGGGATCATCTCGAGTTCGACCGGGTGGTCGACAACACGCAATGTGATTTGATCGGCATAGGTAATCTCCCGCAGTTCCTCCGTCAGGTGCAGGTCGTAGTATCCATCTCTGGCTGCGAGCTGATAAGAGGTAATCTTGGTCAGCTCCGTGTCATCAAGTGGATAATAGACACCAGGGGCCATTGGCACGCCAAGAGGGCCGATACCGAGAATCTCATTCACCAGCTCGAAGCCGGTGCCGTTGTATGTGTAAAGGAACCCGCACGACGCAGACACCTTCACATACTGCTCAATCGTGACACTCCCATTGATTGAAGGTCGGATGACGTTTTGGGCTTGGCCGTTGGACCACGTCACCCGAACGACATCGATGCCTTTAAGATCCCCCAGTCCGAAATGAACCCACCCATCGGATACGGTCTGCTTCTGGTAGTGGCCACCGGAAGCAATCTCCACGAGCGCGCCGTAACCGTTACGGTTCACCTTCTTACCGATCAGATTCACATTGACCCAATGAGCTTGCTCGCCGCCGTCATTCCTGAGTAACCGCAGTCCGCGATCGCGGGTAAGCAGTGCAATATCCTCGTCACCGTCTGAGTCGAGGTCGCCAATGTCAAAATCGGCGATTCGGCCGAATTCGTTATCGAGGCCCACTAACGGCGAAACATCGTGAAACTGGCCCGGCCCCGTACCGGCCATCACGCAAAGCGCACTACCATCGGCCGCAGCCAGTATGAGATCGGCCCAGCCGTCGTTGTTGTAGTCGAAAACGTCGATCCGCCCCACTCCAGTAGTGGTCAGGGTATCAGGCAGTGCCAATGGGGTGCCGGTGAAGTTGGCCTGTCCGTCATTGATGTATAGGTAGAGTGTGTTGTCAATCGCAACCAGTAAATCAGGCGTGCCATCACGATTGACGTCACGTTCAGTCGCGGCGCGCGCGTTCTTCTTGATCGGCGGGGAAAACGACCCTCCCAGAGCACACTTCCCCTGCCGGACATTGGCCAACAGCAAGCTGGGCGCATCCATATTGACAATGAGCAAATCCGTATCCGTGTCACCGTCAAAATCGGTAAACAGCACATCGCGGGTCTGCGAGCAGTCGATAAGCAACTGGGCTTCGTCGGTCTGGTCACTGAATGTGCCGTTGCCGTTGTTGCGTAGCATGGTATTCATCTGTCCATCGAAGTCGGCGGGCAAAGAGAATGTTTCACGGTCGGGCGGACTGAACAGGTCAACATCATTCACCACGAAGATGTCGAGGTCGTTGTCATGATCGTAGTCCACAAAGATGGCCTTGCGCCCGAACTGAGGCTCCTGTACGCGGGCCTGCTGAGAAACATCCTTGTACTTCCAATCGACCACTTTCCACGTACCGCTGATTTCCTGGAACCGGTCTGCCACACCGTCCTTGAACTGTTCTTCATACAGAATGTTTGCGGATGTTCCCAGCGCCTCGTTGGACTCTGTGAGTTCGCGTACCATAACGTTATCAAACCGGGTGACGGCGTGGTTGGCGGCCAGGCCCACAGCGCCACCGGTAATCGGTTTGCCGAAATCGTGTGAAGTCTTCTGCACGTCGTCCCCCATCTGGATAACTGACAACGTCGCGACACTACCCCTAATCCGCAGACGCATGGCGTAGGGCTCACCAAGGAGAAGCCCCTCGTTGACGCGCGTATCGTTTACCCATGAGCCGTCGTAATGACCGATGGTCCAGTAGCCGGTCTTCATATCGGCGCCGGCGAATCTGAAGTTGTCGGACCCCTGATAGTCGAAGATTATGAAACCATTATGGTGATGCTCGGCGGTTTCGAGCGACTCAACCTCCGCACCGACTTCGAACATCTGCGGCAAAGGGTCGCGGAGTTTCAAGACAGCCAGTCCATTGTCACCTTCGTTATCCAGGCCGCTGACCTCGTACGCCCCATCACCCTGTTTGCGATAGAACACGTTCGGGCCGTAATTCACTACGTAGAGATCTTCATTTCCATCATGGTCGTAGTCACCAAAGACAGCACCCGTGCCCATCTGTGCGTCACCTACACCGAATGCGTCAGTGACATCGGCGAAGCGCCAGTCACCCTCATTACGGTAGAGGCGGTTGGCGGACGCCTCCGGGGTGGACGCGCAGTTGACAACGTATATGTCCAAGTCGCCGTCATTGTCGAAATCTCCCAATGACACCGCCCCACCGACCCACGGCACATAGCGGTCCCGGGCATTCTCTTCGCTGTAGTCATCCCGGTTGAATTGCGCGGGAAATGGCGACGGTGCCGACCCGACCGGCGCGCCGATATCTGTCTGCGCCGTCACGTCCACAAAGCGCACCTTGGCCGCCGGGTTAGGTATGAGATCACTGGTCAGTTTGGAGGCTTCAATGATGTAGGAATACTTGCTGCGCTCAAGCGCCTCGGCAGTCTTTTCCGACTCGTCGACGGTATCTTTCACAAGATCAAAGATTTCCTTGTGACGTTTAACGTTATCCACTTCACCAAGGCGTCGGTACAAGGTCATCAGTTGGAGATGGCAACTTGGGTGGTTCGGCGCGATTTCAACCGCACGCTTGAAAGCGACGATTGCCTTTTCGTAATCTTTGATGAGCTTGTAGCAAACCCCCAGGTTGTAGTACGCTCCCATGCACTGCGGATCGCGGGCTGTAACGTATTCCAAATGCTCAATCGCCTCTTCGGCCTTGCTCAGGCGTCTATAGACAATGCCAGTGACATAGGAGGCGGCCAGCAGTTCCGGATCAAGCCGCCGAGCTTCATTGAACGACTCGAGCGCCTCTTCGAACTTCTCCCAACGCATCAAGCTGAGGCCGAGGTTGAAGCGGTCTATCGCTGAATCCGGCGCCAACTCGATGCACCGGCGGAACACCTTGGCAGCCGCCTCGAACTGGGGAGGTGTTTCAGCATTCTCATAATAGGCCTTGCCGATCAGGCGCTGTGCATCCAGTTCATTGGCCACGTCCTTGTCGGGCGGCGCCGCAATGGCCATCGCGACAAGCGCCAGAAGTGCAACCGGCGCACAGACCGTTTCGATGTCACACCGTTTGATCGGGCTCACAACTTGTTCCTCTCTGTCTACGCATTTGCTCGCCTGCCCTCAACAACCGGATTTCGAATGAATGCGTCAGGGCAACTCATGCTGTTCCTCAGTTAAGTACGTGGCTGGCAACTGAAAGCTCACCGCTGATCGTCTCACACTAATCTACCCACACTCTTGCAAGATCGGTATCGACGGGATCTTCCAGTCCGCGTAAATCCTTGATGAATTCGATCAGTTCTTCTTTATCTTCGGACTTATTGTAAAGTTCCAGGCGACGCTTCAGTTCTTCCGAATTGGGATACTCCCCGAGTCCCCTCTCC